>CAZDXU010000137.1:0-30484 GCA_964509585.1 uncultured Actinomycetota bacterium
ATCTTTAAAAAGACAAGAGCCATAGGGATCCTCCAGTCAAAAAGTTTTATATTTTTCTGGAGGTATTTAAACCTTAGGCCCGCAAAAGCATAAGGAGCATCGCATGGATAAAGTAGATTACACAAGGATATACAGCAAATGGCATTCCGGGGACCCCGGACATATAAAAAAGATGAAGGATTTCCATAAACGTACCATAGGAAGGTTTCTTCCGGAAGATAAAAAGGCAGCTATCCTGGATATCGGATGCGCTATGGGTTTTACCCTGATGATGCTGGATGATGAAGGCTATGACAATGCCGAAGGCATTGATACCGACAGTAAGCTGATAGAGTTTTGCAGGGAGAAAAGGCTGAAAGCAAAAAGAGTAGATGATTCCGCAGCATATCTTAATAAAAAAAAGGGCAGCTATGACCTGGTGCTGGCTCTTGACCTTATCGAGCATATACCGCATAAAAAACAGCCGGAGCTGGTAAAGGCGGTCTCTGGCAGCCTGAAGAAGGGCGGAAAGCTTATCTGCACCGTACCCAATGCAAATTCGATGCTTGCTTCCAGATGGAGGTATAACTGCTGGACACATGAAAACAGCTTTACAGAACACAGCCTGGATTTCCTTCTCCACAATGGCGGATTCAGGGATATACAGGTGACAGGCACGGAAGCTATGCCCAGGCCCAGGCATATGTGGATAATAAGGAAATCAGTAATAAGGTGGTGGCTCCTGAAGCTTTTGAGAGCCCGGCGCAAATTAGAATACATAGCCGAACTCGGTTATAGAGAAGGCATAAAGATACCCATGACTTTAAACCTTCTGGGAACAGGAGTTAAGAAGGCTGATGATGAATGATCGCCTGAGACCAGGATACAGCTATTATACTTTTGACGTATTTGATACTGTACTTGTAAGGAAATGGGCAAGACCGCAGGACCTCTTTTTTGAACTGGGCAGCATACTTCTTGGAGAAGGCGGGACCGATATAGGACCTGAAAGGTTTATGCAGCTGAGGATACTGGCTGAGAAGAAAGCAAGAAGGGGAAGAAAAAACGGGGAGATAGCAATAACCGATATTTACCGGGTCCTATCCCGGGACATCGGCCTGGATGCCTCCTGGGAAAAGAAAGCGATGCAGATGGAGATCGGGCTGGAGAAAAGATCCGTTTATCCCGTACCCGGGGTAAAAATAGCCATAGATGATATCAGGAAAACGGGTAAAAAGATCTATTATATCTCTGATATGTATCTGCCATCCGGGATAATAATAGACATGCTAAAGGAAAATAAGCTGTGGGATGCCGGGGACAGGATATTTGTTTCGGGCGAACGGGGCTGCAATAAAAGCTCCGGAGGCATATACGACCTTCTCTTTAAGGATGAAGGGCTGGTCCCCGGCCAGGGATGCCATACGGGAGATGATCACAGGAATGATCTCAGTATGGCCCGCAGGAAAGGCATGGGATCAGTCCGCTTTACCGACTCTGCCCTTAACCGCTATGAAAAGATGATAGCTGAAGATAGCCGCCTGGACAGGAGGTTTTCCTCCCTGCTTTCCGGGACCAGCAGGCTTTGCCGCTTAAGCGGTCTTATGGCGGATGCCGGCAAAAAAGTAATATGGGACTGCGGATGCAGTGTAGCCGGACCGGTCCTTCTGGGATATGTTTACTGGTGCCTGCAGGAAGCTATGAAACTGGACCTGGAAAGACTATACTTTGTCAGCAGGGAAGGCCAGATACTTAAAAAGATAGCAGAAATCCTTTGCCGCAGATACGGGATCGGTATAGAATGCAGGTACCTATACGGGTCCAGGCATGCCTGGCATTTCCCGGCTATATCAGGTTTGGATGAAGATGATATCGGGATTATTTTCGACCATACGGATTTTATGTGCGTAAATTCTGTTTTTAGAAGGGTAAACACCAGACCGGAAGATTTCGAAGAGATACTCAAAGAGTATGGTTTCAGCAGGCCAGGATGGGATAAAAACCTGGATGAAGAAGAAAGGATAAAACTCCGCCAGGTCTTCAGGCATGAAAAGGCCAGGTCTGCAATCTCTGCACTTGCAGGGGAATACCGAAGAGACGCCCTGGGCTATTTAAGGCAGGAAGGGCTTTTCTCTAAGAAAAGATGGGGCCTGGTTGATATGGGCTGGAAGGGCAGGATGCAGTATTCCCTGGGAAGGCTTCTGCAAAAAGACATGCCGGGAGCTGAAGACGGGATAAAGGGATTCTACTTCGGCCTGGACAGGCGCGATGATGATCATGGGGATAATAAGATGCTAAGCTATCTCATTGATGTAAAACGCGGCATAAACAGCAGGTTTACCAGATATATCCAGCTCCTGGAGCTCTTTACCTCAGCCGATCACGGGCTTACCCTTAAATACGGCCGCATAGACGGAAGGTATGTACCGGTACTTAGAGAGGATGTAAACGAAGAGGCAGTCAGCTGGGGGATAAGGATACTCCAGGACTCTGCAGCCAGGTTTGCCGGGGAATTCGCAAACAACTGCGATATCAAAGAAGATGATATTGGCGGTCTCAGGAAGGCTTCTGCTTTGCTGCTTGATATGTTTTTTACAGATCCTGCACCGGAGGAGGCAGAAGTATTCGGGAAGTTTATAATGGGCGAGGACCAGACAGAATACAGGAAATACGAGATAGCTCCAGTCATCAAAAAAGCCGGGTTCCTCAAAGCTTTTTTTCTTGGAGGCAAATATATTTACGGCATACCCTGGCTGGAAGGTTCTGCCGCCAGGTCCTTCAATGGAAACAATATAGTATCAAACCTTTTAAAAGCGAGGTTTTTTATGGGCGGGCTATTAAAAGGCCGGTAAACAGAAAAACAGATGAAGAAAATACCATTGACAAAAAGGATTATCAAAAGGTCTGCCAGGGACCTGAAAAAGCTCTTTTACGGGTCTTTGCCGCCTGAGACTGCCTATTACCTGAGAAAGAAGATATACGGCGCCATATTGAGAAGATACTCATGCCAGGAGGACCTTCCCATAGAAGAATTAAAAAATATCCATATCATCATGGGCCTAGCCTGCAATTATAGATGCAGGATGTGCTACCAGACAGACTTCAGCAAGAAGCTGGATCCGGATATTTATCTTAACAGCTTAAAGGGCATATATCAAAATATAGAAGAGATAATAATCCAGGGAGGCGAACCGACCATTATGGCTGGCGCCAGGGAGCTTATCGGATTCCTTACTTCAAGATACGAAAATATGAAGATCAGCACTTTCACCAACGGGTATCTTTTTGACGGATGGTGGAGAGAGACGTTTGCAAAAAATGGAGGCTTTGTAAATTTTTCCATAAATGCAGCCGGAAGGGAAAAATATTCAGAGATCAACGGAAAGGACAACTGGGACCAGGCAGTTTATAACCTGCAGCGGCTGATAAACATAAGGAACAGTTCCGGGAGCGGGCTGGAGATAAGGTCAAGTTTTGTGATCCTGGAAGAAAACCTGGGGGAGCTGTATGATTTTGTCTGTTTCTTTCATAAACTGGGAGTAGACAGGATAAGCTTTTTTTATGATATGAACCTTTTTCCTTCAAATACCGGGGAAGCCCGCTGCCAGATCGACAGCATAAACAGGTACAGAAAGGAAAATACAGGATTAGCCATCGAAGGCCTGGATAGTTTTGGGAACTGGATCTTCAATAGAAGGCAGGGACCGCCGCTGCAATGCAAGTATCCATTCAACAGTATATTCATAGATGAATCAGGAAATGTCTATTTCTGCTGTCTCATCAGCAAATCCATAGGCAATCTTAATTATGAACGCATAGAGGCATTATGGAATAATATACTGGCAAAAAATATCAGGGCCCGTTTTAAAAATGGAGATTACAGGTACTGCGGGCATTACTGCATACCGCATGACTAAAATGAAAATACTTTGGTTTCCCAGATTAATATCAGGGATCGACGACCTGCACATGACTACATGGAAAGAGATGAGCGCAGAGCTCATCAAGAAAGGCCATAAGGTAAAAATAGCCCTGGCCGGGTATGATGATGCCTGCAATATTGAGAACCGGGTCCACATAAGGATAATCAACAGGAAGATACTCAGGATGATAAGCTTCTGGATATCAGGCTATCTGAGATTTATGATAGATATCTTCAGGTTCAGGCCGGATGCAGTGATCCTTGATATATATACGGTATGGTTTGCTGGGGCATTACCGGTGTTTTTGAGAAATACTATCTTCATACTCGATAACCGGACGCCCATAGTCCACAATTCAGAGAAGCTTTCTTATGCAGGATATTATATATTCAGGGATCATGTGCTTGAGAAATACAGCATCCTTGCGCACCGCTATTCAGGTCTTATGATGGACGGTATAACTGCTATTACCGGCTACTACAGGGATTATCTTATAAAAAGGTTCAGGTATGACCGGGACAGGGTCTCTGTGTTCAGTTCCGGAGTCAACCAGGATAAGTTCAGGGCCATGGATGGAGATAGGGCAAGACCCGCATATCTTAAGGGAAGATTTGTCTTTATCCATCATGGGGAGATATCATTCAACCGGGGTATTATTGAGACGGCCGCTGCGCTGGAAAGTATAGATAATGAAGAGATAACGCTGCTCCTTCTGGGGAAGGGGCCGGCTGATAGCCATATAAAAGATATGATAAGGGATAAGAAGCTTGAAAACAGGGTGTTACTGCTGCCGCCGGTCCCATATGAAGATGTCCCCGGGATAATCAGCTATTGTGACTGTGCAGTTATGGCATACCCGCCTACAGATTACTGGAATAAGAACAATCCCATAAAACTGCTGGAATACCTGGCATCGGGCAAGCCGGTCATATGCACTGATTTCCGGACTTTCAGGGATGTTGCCGGGGATAAAAAATGTATAAAATATATAAAGGATAATAGCCCCTTAAGCATAAGGGATGCCATGATCTATCTTTATAAAAACAGGAAGCTGCTGGGTGAATGGGGCAAAGAAGGGATAAAAGTGGTTTCAAAAAATTTTACCTGGGAAAGGCAAGCCGGGGATCTTGTTGGTTTTATATTGAAACTTAAGCAGGGAAAGAAGAAGAGATGAGAACCATAAAGATAGTAGTAATACATCCATTCGATCCCTGGGGCATAAAAATCGGAGGAGCTGAAGTATTTATAAAAGAATTTGTAAAAAATTCCCCTGATAATTTTGAGATAGAATTCATAGGCGTTTCTTCAGATCCCGCCGAAAGGCCGGTTGGAAGACGGAAAGCCGGATATCTGGGAGGGAGAAAAATATCCTTCTACCCGGTTTTATATGTCCGTGACGAGAATATAAAGACAAGGATACCCCTGTCGCTAATATTTACCATCGTTCTGTTTTTCTCAAGGGTCGACTATGGAAATAAGGTGATTTTCTTTAACAGGATAGAACCGGCAATATTATTTAAAAGACACAGGGGATTAAAGATCCTGATGGTGCACAATGATGTCCAGGAACAGATATACAAGAAAAAAGGGGAAGTCATCTGGAACAGGATACCATGGTTATACAGAATTGAACTAAACCGCTAACGCGGTAGTTTTATCTTTCCTAAATCTTAAACCAAATGAATTTTTCAACTCCCCAGGCAATCCACATATTACTCTCATAAGAATATCTAAGATACTTTTTAACTAAAACTTAAAAGACATTACAATAATAGCCCACGGATACATTCAAATTGATAAACGATTTAAAGAAAGGAAACACCATGACCACTCTTCGTACAAAAATGATTGAAGACATGCAGCTTCGCAGGTTTTCTGTAAATACCCAGAGGTCCTACCTGCAGGCAGTAACAGGACTGGCCAGACACTTCAGAAGATCTCCGGATAAGATAAGCAGGGATGAGTATAGAGACTATATACTTTTTCTAACAAACGAGCGTAAATTAAGCTATAGCACGATAAGGACGGCAACTGCCGGCATAAGCTTTTTCTACAAAGAGATACTGCATAGAAAAGATATGGCTCTTGCGATACCTAAACGTAAGAAATCAAGACGTCTGCCGGAGGTCTTTAGCAGAAGTGAACTTGTAAGACTGTTCGGAAGCGTTAAAAATGAAAAACACAGGGCAATGCTCATGACAGCTTACGGCTGCGGGCTGCGTGTAAGCGAGGTCATAGCTCTTAAAGTAGCTGACATCGACAGTAAAAGGATGATGGTCAAGATCTACCAGTCAAAAGGAGCAAAAGACCGTTATACTATCCTTCCCCCAATCCTACTTGCAGAGCTCCGCTCGTACTGGCTTAAATACCGGCCCCCATACTGGCTTTTTACCAGCAATCAGACCAGGGGAAAGCTTTCCAGAAAAACTGCCCATAAGATATTTATAGAGGCCAAAGATAGGGCCGGTATTAAAAAAAATGTCACTTTCCATGGATTTCGCCATAGTTTTGCAACCCATATGCTTGAAGAGGGAGTGGATATAAGGACTATACAGATCCTTATGGGACACGCGTCAATTTCCTCCACTATGACTTACCTTCATATTGCCAGAAAAGACATAGGTCCCGCCAAAAGCCCGCTGGACCTATTGTATGCCGGGGTCCGGTAAGCGCTATGCCGGCAGCACAGGCAACCAAAGAGAAGAAAAAAGCACCCGGCCGGGATCTTTCCGATATATTTATAGAGTATGGCGGTGCCTATCACAAGACCCACCCTATGTCGTTTTGCCAGAAAAAAGTCATGCATGATGTCAAGGTGTGCAGGACATCCTACCTGGGAGGACATGTAAAGACATGCGACTTCTGCGGATATGAGCATCCGGCATATAACTCCTGCGGCAACCGCCACTGTCCCAAGTGCCAGAACATTGCCAAGTTTCGCTGGATAAAAAAACGGGAGGAAGAACTTCTGCCGGTTGATTATTTTCATAATGTGTTTACCCTTCCTCACGGACTTAACCCACTTTCCCGGGCCAATAAAAAAGTGATATACGATATCCTTTTTAAGAGTGTATCTGAGACCCTTATACAGTTTGGCCAAAATGAACTTGGCGGCAGGCTGGGATTTCTTGCCATACTGCATACCTGGGACCAAAAACTTTGCCAGCATATACATCTTCACTGTATCATCCCGGCAGGAGCACTATCAGCTGGAAAGATAAGATGGATAAGATCTCTAGATGATAGTTTCCTCTTTTCTGTAAAAGCACTATCAAAAGTATTTAGGGGTAAGTTTCTATGCTATCTTAAAAAAGCATATACCGGGGGCCGGCTTGTCTTTGCTGGAAAGTCTTCCGAATACGAGAGCAAAGAGGGATTTAAGACCCTAATAGACAGGCTATACAAAAAAGACTGGGTAGTATATTCGGCCAGACCTTTTGCCGGACCAGGTAAAGTCTTGGATTATCTTGGCCGCTATACACATAGGATCGCCATATCCAATGACCGCATAAAGAGTGTTACCGGCGGCATGGTCACTTTTTCCTACCGTGACCGAAAGAATGGCAACCAGAAAAAAGAGATGACTCTTTCTGCGAGTGAATTTATCAGGCGGTTTCTAACACATGTCCTTCCAGATTCCTATACCCGCATAAGGCACTATGGATTTCTTAGTAACCGCAACCGTAAAGAAAATGTAGCACGGGTAAAGGATCTTCTGGGAGTCTCTTCGGAAAATGGCACTAAAAAGAAGCAAGATGCTCGGGAGATCATGCTTGAACTCACCGGAAAGGATATATTAAGATGCCCGCAATGTAAGACTGGTACCATGGCAACCTGCCGTTTGATTACCAGGTTTTCTGTGTGGATCGACAGTCAGTTCAGCGAGCCTTAGTTCAATTGATACATCATGTACTATTATTTAGACAATATTAAATATTATCCTTTTACCTCTCTTTTAAAGAGCAGTGGTAGGGCTATGGCTTTTTATCCTGTTACTTCTTTTTATCTATATCATTTTTATATCAAAAAGAGATCTTTTATATGGCTTTACCGGTTTATTGATATAATCTTATGGTTTTTGTGTGCTCTGAGTCTTCTTTTTGGCGGTTCTCCTATTTTAATGATTCCAATACTTTCTACATAGAAAAAGTTCTTACTTCTTTGACTAAATATACGCGGCTCAGCTCAATAATGTTTTATCTCCAATGCTTGTGCACAAGAGATAAAACGCTAATCCTAATGGAAAGAAGCATAATGCCGGTACTTGATATTGTCTATTCATCTAATAACAGACAGGTTCATTACTACCGGGAGACCCATAAAGGAAAAAAGTTTCTTTTCATACCTTCAATGGTAGATGTGTCTATATTCTATGAAACTACTGTAAGAAAAGAATATTTGAAGGAAGCCATATCATGCAGATATCCAGTTATACCTGGAAGATGTGTATGGTTATTATTTACCGGGAGACTGCAAAAACAGAAAGCTCCTCTTCGGCTGGTGCAAGTATTCTACCAGTATCTGAAAGAATACAATTATGACGCGGCGCTTATCATAATCGGAGATGGTGACTTGAAGAATAGGCTGAATACCATGATAAATGAGCTTGGACTGGCCGGCAGGGTATTTATCCTCCCACCAATTAGTCAAACTGAGCTTGCCGAATTCTACAGAGCCAGTGATGTCTTTTTACTGACCAGCAATTATGAAAATATGCCCTTCAGCGTTTTGGAAGCCCAGAGCTGCGGACTTCCTGTAGTATCTACCGATGCAGGCGAAGTGCGCAATGTGGTAAGGGGAGGCCTTTCAGGTATAGTGCTCAGAGATGCAGACGACAGGCAGCTGGCTGAAGCCGTCAATAAAATCCTGGTCGATAGAGAAATTTTCAGCTCCCTGAACTGTGTAGAGTCTGTAAGCGGATACAGGCCCGGGAATGTCTTTAAGCCAGTGTATAAGCTGATAGAAAAGCATTGCAAAAAAGATTATTCATGAATGATTTTTCAAGAAAATATCTTTGGAGAGATCTCTTTACAGTCAATGCCGGGAAAATTCTTTCTTATCACCCCGCACCTGTGATCCCTGGTCCAATTGATAAGCTGTTTTCTTTCCCTTCTATCAAGCCAGGCAGAGACTGTCCACCACAGCCAATTCAGCCATCTGCTGTCTAAGCATCTGAAGATAAAAGGCCTGGTGCACATTTTTAGAAGGCACCTGTTCAGGTTATGGCTGTAAGCCCACAGGCAGACCCGGAAAAAACACCTGTCCAGGGCTACCATATTACTTCTATATGGAGACCTGAAAGCCGATCCCGCTTCTTCTGCCATTTTTGCTATCTCTGTGCCGGGAAAGAAGGTCATCGAATATAATGACAGCTGGAATGGATATCCGATCCTTTCCAGAAGTTTCAGAGTATCAAGCCTGTCCTCTGCCTTCTGGAATAATGGGTCTATGATGAAGTCGAATACTGGCGCCCTTATAGCCCCCCTGTACCCTGCCAGAAGGTTACCTGCCCTTACCAGCACTTCCGGATCATTATTCCTGTGGTAGATCTTCTGTATCCTCCTGCTGCCCGTCTGCATGCCTATCCATATATAGCGCAGTCCTGCCGGGACCAGCGCATCCATGCGCCTTTTATCCAGGGTAGACGGGCTTGAGCATGCAAAGAAGGGCAGGGAGACCTTATCCTTATACAGCATAGAGAATTCTTCAATACTTTCATGGGAGGCAGCAAAAAACGTATCATCCATGAATGCGACTTTGTCGATAAAAGGCATCTTTTCCCGCATATAGCATATCTCTTCGACAATCCGCCGGTTACTGTATCTGCGCACCCTGTTCCATCCATCATATATGCCGGAATAAAATGAATTGCAGCAGTATGCGCAGCTATGGGGGCAGCCGCGGGTAGCCAGGATATGATAGGCTGAGCCCTGTCCAAAACTGTATCCATCGCTCAGATGCCAGCAGGCCAGTGACGGTGTCAGCGATATGAGCTCTCCCTTATGCATTATAAAGCTGGTGCCGGTTTCATATAGGGGATACGGCAGACTGTCAAGGTCGCTTATGAATGGCCTTAAGGGGTTGATAACCGGCCTGCCCGAATCTTTGTCCATCCAGCAGAGATTGCGGACTTCCCGGCCGCTGCCTCCCCTCTCCAGCTTTTCTGCCAGCTCCAGCATGGCCAGCTCGCCTTCGCCGCGGCATACATAGTCTGCATGTCCGAGGCATTCTTCAGGAGAGACACTGGGATGGATACCCCCCCAGATGACAGGTACGTCTGAATTATTAGAGCGAAGATGATCGGAAAGGACGGCAAGACGTTCAAAATGATTCGTGGCGCAGCTTATCCCTACAAGTCCTGCATCCCCGCATATCCCGCATAAGCTTCTAAGTATGTTTTCCGGATAGCTGCAGGCCTTTTCCAGTCCCGGCAAAGGTTCTATCTCTTCGGGAAAGGGCAAAAAGACCATGCATATCTCATGGCCGGCTTCCTTAAGGCAGGCGGCTATCTGGCGGAGACCGTAGGCTATCAGGCTCCCGTGAGGCGATATAAGGACGATCTTCATATGGACCCAAACTATTGTTTTTCCGGCAATGAGCATAGGATAAAAGATTTTCCTGAAAATGTTAATCACTGATTATTGAATAAAAGGCTTTATTTTTATATTTCTTTATTTAAAATATAATCTGATCATAAAAAGGATAACAGGAGCCTATATCAGTATAACCGGGCAGATCGCAAAGAAATTTTCTTTAAAACCGCATAGTAGCAGCAAAACAGCATCGTCCTTTATGCTCTGGGCTGTCTTTATATTCTTTATCCTTCTCTCATGCCTGTATGTAGCGGTTTTTAACAGGACGTCCATAGCCATTTACATATTTTCAGCAATATCATCTATGATCCTGATATCATATTCTGCGGCAAGGCTCGAACAGGCTGCCTTATGGTTTATCTTTTCCATTCCCCTCTTCGGATCGGTTACCATCATCCTTAAGACCCAGGATATTTATATAATATTTTTTTTATTTATAGCGCTTCTGGGAGGGATGCTGTTCTATTCCATCAGGAGCAGGGATTTCAGGTTCACGGCTATACCGGGGATCTATATTCCCGCATCCCTGTACATGATAATTACTACCATCTCATTCATCCCCCAATTATATAAGTTTTACTTCTCATTGATGCCCGAATATGGTCCGCGGGATATAGTAGACAATATATTTAATACCGATATTTATTTCAGCCTGAAGTTCTCAACTGTCTTTTATATCATATTCGTCTCAGGTTTTGTGGTGGCATTTATAATGCTCAATCTGAAGACCGGAAGGGAATTCCTGGACAGGCTTTTCATGTTTCTATCGGCAAGCCTGCTGATAATAACAGGTTTCGGATCATACCAGTTTTTTATAGATCCTTTTTGGGGAAATATCAGCTATACGGTGATCGGCGATAACAGGCAGGTAAATGCCTGCATGAGAGACCCCAATGCATTGGGACAGTACCTGGCGATAGTATTCCCCGTATTTATAGGGTTCCTTCTTTATTATATAGCAAAAAGAAAGAAGGCATTTATAATTATTTCTTTGGCAGCCTGTTTTGCAATCCTTTTCCTGGCGGCTGTCTCAGGATCAAGGATAAGCATACTTTCGATAGTAATTACGATTATCATCTACTCCGTAATCGCATGCGAAAGGCTTATAAGAAAAAAAGTCCTGAAACTGGAAAAGCCTTCTTTCAGGTCATACCTGGTCTCCGCGATAATAGTATCATCAATCCTGATATTATTATTCTTTTTATCCATAAGTCTCCTGGGCATAATGGAATTAGATGAAAACTCGCCAATACTGCTTCTGAGGCTGCAGGAAAATGTCCGGCATCTGTCCGGTGAAGACCCCCTGTATTTTATTCTTCACGGGAGGATCAATCTATGGAGGCAGGCGGTAAACATGTTCCTGGACCACCCTTTCACCGGCATCGGCATCGGCCGGTATGGCCCCAATTTACAGGATTACAATATAAGGTTTTTGGGAAGAGAGGAATGGACTGATATAACTCCCAACAATTTTTATCTTCATATACTGGCGGAGTCAGGCATATTCTCTCTTTTATTCTTCATATGGTTTCTGGCGGCGGTATTTATCTATTCCCTGCATTCCCTGAAGAAAATAGTAGACAAATCATCAAGACTGTTTTACCATAGTCTGGTGCTGAGTTTCTCGGTATTTGCTGTTTCATTTATTGTAGGTTCTGGATTGATATACATGGAAGTCCAATTCATATTTTATACAGTCATAGGGCTTCTTCTAAACAAATGGCCTGTCAAAGACGATGGCGCCGGCACCAGGATCTGCCGGGAGCCCGGAGAGCAATAGAAAGTCGCAGGAAGATGGAGGAGAAGCCAATATGAAAAAGACCTCCCTGGTCACAGGAGGAGCAGGCTTTATAGGAAGCCACCTCTGTGATTATCTGCTGGGTATAGATCATCGCGTAATATGCATAGATAACCTTATCACCGGGCGTATGGAAAATATAGAGCACAACCTTGGCGATAAGGATTTCATCTTTATAGAGCATGATATCACCGGAGAAATAGAGATCGATAGTGAAATCGGATGTATTTTCCATCTGGCTTCGCCCGCAAGTCCCATAGACTATATCAAATACCCCATACAAACATTAAAAGCCGGTTCTATGGGGACATATAATATCCTTGAAATAGCCAGGAAAAATAATTCAGTTTTCATCCTGGCCTCTACATCTGAGATATACGGAGACCCCAAAGTCCATCCGCAGAAAGAGGATTATTGGGGCAATGTAAACCCGGTAGGCCCCAGGGGAGTATATGACGAGGCAAAGAGATTTGCCGAAGCGATGACCATGGCCTATCGCAGGCAGCATGGACTCAGGACCCATATTGCCAGGATATTCAATACCTATGGACCCAGGATGAGGAAAGGAGACGGCAGGGCTATACCCACATTCCTTAACCAGGTCCTGGAAAAAAAGGACATCACAGTATTCGGGGACGGCAGCCAGACCAGGAGCTTCTGCTATGTCACAGATACCATCGAAGCATTATACCGCCTTGCCCTGTCGCCATATCATCTGCCTGTGAATATAGGCAATCCTGAGGAGATGAATATACTGGAAGTTGTAAACAGCATAAAGGCGATCTATAAGAGCGGCAGCCGGGTGGTATTTAAGGAATTGCCAGTCGATGATCCTACAGTGAGATGCCCGGATATCTCTACAGCAGCAAGGATCCTGGGCTGGAAACCCCTGGTATCATTCCGTGAAGGTATCGAGAAGACCTATAAATGGTTTAAGAAAAGCCAGCTGGTATGGGAAGAAGATCCGTGTTAGAGAAATTCCTGCGCAATATGAGAATAAAAAAAGTCCTGCCCCATATAGGGGAAGGCAAGATCGTCTGCGACCTTGGCTGCGGGAATGGAGAATTACTTGGAAGGCTGGGGGGAATAATAGAAAAAGGAATAGGCATAGATAAAAGGCCGTCCAAAAATAGTGTTGGGGAAAATATCGAACTGATAAAGGGCGACCTGACGTCCGGGCTTCCTGTCGAAGACGGATTTTGCGACGTAGTAACTATTCTTGCCGTAATAGAACATTTGGAAGAACCGCAAAAACTGATAAAGGAAGTCTTCAGGATCCTTAAGGACGGGGGAATAGCAATAATAACGACACCCGCCCCGGCCGCTAAAAGGATCCTTGAGTTTATGGCATTCAGGCTTAATATAATAGATAAATGCCATATAAGAGAGCATAAAAAGTATTTTACCAGAAAAGATCTGGCCAGGCTTCTGGAAAACAGTAACCTGTGTATTGTAAGTTTCGATCGTTTCGAGTTCTTTATGAATAGCCTCGCAATAGCAAGAAAACCTGGAAAATAATATGAGATTATCAATAATCATCCCGGTATATAATGAAGCAAATACAATAGAGAAGCTAGTCAAGAAAGTCAGGGATGCCGAGCTTGTAGGAATAGAGAAAGAAATAATAGTCATCGACGACTGTTCTGACGACGGGACGGCCGGATTATTGAAACAGAAGATCGAAGGCGGGGTAAGCAGGGTAATCTATAAAGAAAAAAATGAGGGCAAAGGCTCAGCGGTCAGGCTTGGTATCAAACATTCCAGCGGAGACATAATCATAATACAGGATGCTGACCTTGAATATGACCCTTCCGAATATAGCAGGCTTATCAGTCCTATACTGGAAGGCAGGGCAGATGTGGTATACGGCTCCCGGTTTATAAGCAGCTCTCCCCGCAGAGTACACCTGTACTGGCATTCAGCAGGAAACAGGTTAGTCACCACTCTTTCAAATGTGTTTACCAATCTGAACCTTACCGATATGGAGACATGCTATAAGGCTTTCAGGGCCGAATTCATAAAACCGGTAGACCTTAAAGAAAATGGCTTTGGAATAGAACCGGAGATAACTGCGAAAGTAGCTCGCAGCAAAGCCAGAATATATGAAGTAGGGATATCGTATTTTGGCAGGGATTATGAAGAAGGAAAAAAAATAAACTGGAAAGACGGCATAAAGACAATTTTTGTCATAATCAAATATGGGATCTTTAAAAACAAATAAAGCTGCTCAGCTGATTGATAAATATCATCCCTACCTTTTATCTGTCATCTTTTTTGCAATTGCCGCATTGCTGGCCTTAAGGCACGAGCCGAATTCCGAAGAAATACATGCATGGAATATCGTATCGACCTATGACAGCTTTCCCGGCTTTATCAGTTTCATGAGATTTGAGGACCCTGCTTCAGCCGTAAGCCAGGGGCATCCCCTTTTATGGTATGTATTGCTATATTTCATAAACCATTATATCTCAGGCAGTATTATAGCCATGATCCTTACCCATGTTATCATCTCAGCCTTAACTGTCTTTTTGATACTTAAGTACTCTCCATTCAATCTTTATATCAGGTTTTTATGGATATTCGGATACTACCAGTTTTATAACTACTCACTTATCATAAGGAATTATAGTATCGGCATCCTTTTTCTGATACTTTTTTGCGTTTTTTACCGTGTCAGGACCAAAAATCTAATATTATGTTCCGTGATCCTTTTTATAATGTCCCAGGCAAATCTTTTTTCATTCATACTTGCAGCCATACTCTTCTTTATGATGATCTTCGATATTATAATGCAAAGGAGGTCGCTTTCCCGGAAAGATGCCATTTATGCCGGATCGGTTTCTTCTGTGTTTTTTCTGGGAAGTGTAGCATTCATATACTGGGTGCTCTATTACCAGATCTTCAATAATACATTCGGGGAGAATATAAATACCATTTTTGCTAAAACACCGGGGGAATATTACAGTTCGCTGCTTGTGGGGCTGAGGGGTATCGTAAGGGCATTTCTTCCCATAAACCAGTTCACCATAAAATTCTGGGAAAATAATGTCATAACCGGCTTTCTGGAAGCTCATGGGGCCTTCTTATTGATACCGGCATCAATAATATTGCTTATATTAAGCGCCTTCATCCTGGGAAAAAGATATATATATTTTTATATATTTTCCGTTTCGGCCATGCTTCTGGTGCCAGTATTGATATACCCGAAACTATTTGACAGGCATTACGGGCATTTTCTATATATATTCCTGGTCCTGGTCTGGCTGTCAAGAAAGGCCCGCTGCCGTGAACCGCTGCTTTTCTTTTCACCCGGAGCAAGGCAGGTATTTGCTTCAGCTTTCCTGACCGCAATAATGCTGTTATCATTTATAAACTCGGCAGTCTGCAGCTGGTATGAATATAAATATGTGTTTTCACACGAAAAGCTGGTACCGGAGTATGCAGCCGGCAAAGGCGAAGATGTCCTTGTCATATCGGATAAATTCGATATAGCCGATGCAGTAGGAGGATATCTGGACCAGTATTCATATAATACTGTCCTGGGTGAATATATAAAAATACCGCCATGGTCCCGGCCTGCCCGGGTCATTGATGACAGGTATATTTTCAGGGATTCTATGGGATTGATAAAGGAAGGCTTAAACGCCGTACTTGCTACAAGCAAGTCAGGCCTTTCAGATTATAAAGACATCGAGGTCTATCAGGCCGATGACTGCTATATGGTATTTAAAAGGACTTATTTTCTGGATAATAAAGAAGTGATATCAAATGACCTGGACCTCCATATCTATGAGCCTCTGTTATCATATGAAATTGTTGAAAGCATCAGGTTTGATGCTGAGGATATAGCCGAAAACTGGGAAGCCGTAAATGACTGCAGAATGTCAATAAAAGAAAACGGGGTCTTTATCGATGTCCTTGGGAAAGACCCGCAGATAGAGAGCCGTTTTGAAATACAGTGGATGGATGATAACCCTCTGCTCCTGGTCATAGATATAGACTGCGAAGAAGATTCAGCCCTGAAAATATACCTGGATTCCGGGGGGAGCGGATATTCGGAAGCCGGCAGCAGATCCTTTGTACTCCGGGAAGGAAAGAACCAGGCATCATTTATATTAGAAAATGATCCCGGACTCAGTACTATCCGCATAGATCCTGTAAATCTGGAGACCGACTGTATTATCTATGGTTTAAACATATTCAATATTACCGGCAGCCGTAAATATAATTAAAAAATTAGAATATATCAATGAAAGACTGGCCCTTAGCGGACAGGTCTTAACATTTCCATAAGGCCGGCCCTGAATCCGGCAACCGGCTTATAGCCGAGGTCCCGGGTGATCTTTTCTATGGAGGCAAGGCTATGCCTGACATCGCCTATTCTTTCATCTTTATAGTCTACGGGTATCTCTTTCCCGAAATGTCCTGAAAGTATGCGGATAATCTCATTGAGACTGATATTGCTTCCGCAGGCTACATTATAGAAATTGCCGAAGATCTTTTTATTATCCGAGAATGCGGCCAGGTAATTTGCATAGACAACATTATCGATATAGGTAAAATCACGGCTCTGCTCTCCGCCCCCATATATTACCGGCGGGATCCCCCCGGATATATTTTTTAAGAATCTTGGTATTACGGCAGAATATATGGAGTCCGGATCCTGCCGTTTGCCAAATACATTGAAGTAGCGCAGGGAAACAGTCTGCAGCCCATACAGGCCATAATACAGCCTGCAGTAATACTCTGCAGCCAGTTTTGTCACCGCATAGATAGATTTTGGGTTTGGAGGCATCAACTCTTCCTTGGGCAGCTTTTCGGAATCACCATATATGGAAGAGGATGAAGCATAAATAAACCTTTTTACGCCATTTTCGGCAGAAGCTTTCAGCATATTCAGGGTCCCGTCGGTATTGGCTGAATTAGAGTCGATCGGTTTTTCGATAGATCTTTGTACGGATCCTAAAGCAGCCTGGTGCAGTACAATATCTATATCCCTGGTACAGGCAAGACAGTCATCAAGATACCGTATGTCCTTATCCATGAAAACAAAGTCAATATTGCTGTTTTGAATGCGGGCATCTGATAATGCCTCATCTATATTTTTCATGGAACCTGTTGAAAGATTGTCCATTCCCCTGACCGCCAGGCCTTTTTTCAAAAAACTCAACCAGGTTAGATCCAATAAAACCGGCACATCCGGTTATAAGAATTCCGGGTTTTCCATCGGCTTTTAGTTTTGCGGGGTCCAATCCTACAGCCTCCAGTACCTGTATCCCAGGTTTTCAGCATATTCCCTGTCAAAGATCCATTTGACATCGAATAAATAATGATTATCTTCTCTCATCCTTGCCTTAAGCCCGGCCAGGTCGAGCTTTTTAAATCCATCATGAGCCACACAGAAAACTGCTGCATCTATGTCATGGATATCATCATACTCAATAAGTGATAAACCATAATGCTCCCCTACTTCACGCCTGTTTGCAACAGGGTCGCATATGTACACTTCAGCGCCCTTTTTTGTCAAATAATTATATATATCTATGACTTTTGAATTCCTTGAATCCTTTACATTTTCCTTGAAAGTGATGCCGAAAAGGACGATCCTGGGCTTTTTATCTCTTGCCCTGCGTCCTGAAAGGGCATCCATCACCTGCATTCCGATGAAAGAGCCCATAGTGTCATTTATTTTTCTTCCCGCATTTATGACTTCAGGATCGTGACCGGTTCTTTTTGATAAATACGTAAGATAATAGGGATCCACGCCTATACAGTGTCCTCCTACCAGCCCCGGGACAAAATGCAGAAAATTCCATTTTGTGCCTGCTGCCCTGAGTACATCACTTGTATCTATGCCGACTTTTGAAAATATCATGGCAAGTTCGTTAATAAGGGCCACATTTATATCCCTCTGGGTATTTTCTATCACCTTTGCCGCTTCTGCCACCTTTATGCTGGAAGCCCTGAAAGTGCCGGCTTTTATTATACTGCTGTAGACCTTATCTATCACATCAAGCGATCCTTCTGTCTGGGCAGATACCACTTTTATTATGTCTTCCAGCGTATGGACCCTGTCGCCTGGATTTATCCTCTCGGGAGAATACCCCACAAAAAAATCTTCCAGGTTTTTCATGCCCGACTTTTCTTCCAATAATGGAACGCATATGTCTTCGGTCACCCCGGGGTATACAGTTGATTCATAGACTACTATAGATCCTTCCGGCATGTTCTCTGCCACCAGGGAAGTGGCCTGTTTTACCATTCCGAGATCTGGCTCCTTATCACTGTTTATGGGAGTAGGCACTGCGATAATAAAGAAATGAGCTTCTTTAAGCAGCAGAGGATCGCCTGTAAGGATCGCATCCAGGGATTCAAAGTCATCTTTTTCTACCTCGTTATTCTCATCCAGCCCTTTTTTGAGGTTCAGGATCTTCTCTTCATTAGTATCAAAACCGATCACGTCAAAATGCTTTCCGAGGCTTAGAAAAAGCGGCAAGCCTACATAGCCGAGGCCTACTACGGCTATTTTCTTTTCCCTGGACCTTAACCCTTTATACATAACTTTAAATTTGAATCCTTTTAAATTATAATGTTGTGAATTCTAAATTATTATTTTCAATAATTTTTGTATTGTAAATATACATTATATTGATGACTAATTCTAATTTATTTTTGACTCAATTGGAAAATGGGTGGTATTGGTAAGTTATTATCCATCCGATTACCTTATATCGAGTATAATAAGGAGACCATAGGTATTTTGCCGGCTGAGAGATAATCCCTGTTTTTCCTCCGGCGACCCTTAATATGGCAGGAAGAAAAGAGGCTGCTTGTCCCAGAAGAATATAAAAAAGATCTATTATATCACTGAACCGATCGAATGGGTTATTAGCTGGGAGGGAAAATATATAGCGGAAAATATAAGGAAGCTATATGGTCTTGATATAAAGCTTTTAAAAACTTCCAGGATAAGGATCTCTCTTATAAGGAGACATATACTTCACTTTGGTTCCAGGAATACCTATCTTCCTGCAAATTATAAATATGTCAATAAGTCCAATAGTGTAGTGCTGACCTGGTACCATGGCACAGATGATGATATCGAATATATAAGGCTTCTCCCCCGGATATCCGAAATTGTGTCCTTTGTGCATACTTCAAATACAATTACCAGAAATAAGCTGATAGAATGGGGAGCAGACCCGGAAAAGATAAAGGTCATCCCCATCGGCATAGAACTGGACAGGTTCAGCCAGGCAAATGCAGGAGAAAGATCGATTATCAGGAAGGAGCTGGGGATCCCTCCCGATTCCATATGCATAGGCTCTTTCCAGAAAGACGGCAATGGCTGGGGAGAGGGGGATTCCCCCAAACTTATAAAAGGACCGGACATATTCTGCGATACAGTAGAGGAATTGAAGAAGAAAGCGCCTGTATTCGTACTTCTCACCGGGCCTGCCAGGGGCTATGTAAAAAAAAGGCTGGAGGAGGCGGGCATCCCCTATACTCACCGCCATTTAAAAGATTACCTCGATATAGGAAGGTATTACAATGCCCTGGATCTTTATGTCATATCTTCCAGGGCTGAAGGCGGCCCCAAGGCTCTGCTTGAATCCTTTGCATCAGGAGTGCCCCTGGTGAGTACAGATGTAGGGATGGTACATGACCTGGGCAGAAATGGGGAAAATATCCTGGTCAGCCAGACAGGCGATATCAGGGGGCTGGCTAGTAATTGCCTGCGCATCCTGGAGGACGGGGAGCTGCGGAAAAAACTGATAAAAGGCGGCCTGGAGACAGCGGGGGATTATGACTGGAAGAAAGTAGCAGCAAGATATTTCGAAGAGATATATTCAAGATTATTATAACCTGACATTTTTTAGAAGAAATGATCTTTATTCCGTTCAATGACAGCATAAAAGGGATCGGTGGGCCATCTACCTTCATGAGGGATCTCCGCCGGCGCCTGATGGCGGCAGGCTATCCATTCCTGGAAGACCCGGAAAGGATCCATGAAGCAGGCGGCATATTTTTCCCGATCTCATATGATAAAAAAATATTGGAGTTTTTCAAGAAAAGGGGCCTTCCGGTCATCCAGAGGCTGGACGGCGTCTATTATCCTTCAAAACACGGCATCAAATACCTTTATTACAACCGGGATATAAAGCTGGATTATTTAAAATATTCCGATCTCATTATATTCCAGAGCAAATACAGCAGGCTGGAATGTTTTACTATTATGGGGGAGATACCTGAAGAAAGATACAGGATAATATATAATGGCACAGATAAGAAGACTTTTTATCCAGGCACCAGGGAATTCAATAAAGACCGGATAACTTTTACGGCTACGGGCTCATTCAGGAACAGGGATATGCTGGAGCCTTCGGTAAGGGCATTGGACGAAGTCTCAAAAGACTATAATATTATATTCAAGATAATAGGTCCCATAACCGGCAGGGCTGTCGAGGCATTGACAAAAAGGGATTATATAAAGTGCCTTGGCAGTATGGGAAAGGAAGAGATCGCGGATGAGCTTAGAAATACCGATATATTTATCCATTGCCAGCTTAATCCCGCATGTCCCAATTCTGTCATAGAGGCTTTATCATGCGGGTTGCCCGTGGCGGGATTCGATACCGGTGCCATGAAGGAAATAGTACATTTTTGTCCCGACCTACTGGCTCATGTATCCGGTGATGTATTTCAGAGATATGAGGATTTTGATCATTTGAAGCTTCTGGAAAAGATAAAGCTGTGCATAGCCGAATATGGTAAATACAGGAAGGTATTTTTGCAAAACTCGCATAGCTTTGACCTTGGTGACACCTGCAATGAGTATATGGAGGTCTTCGATCTATAATAAAAAGTCAGAAGAACAGAAAGAAACGGCAATAAGGAATATCGCATTTGACGGCCGGGATTATAAGGTTATCGTCTCAAGGAATAGACCAGCCGGCCCTTTAGTACCCAGGATAGTGGTAGTGGGATATCAACCCAATAAAAATGCATCCAGGCTGCTGGAGCTCTGCATAAAGACCATAAAGAAGTTTACCTTACCGGATTATGAATTATGGATAGTGGATAATAATTCTCCCTGGAAGCATACGGCATGGCTGAAAGAGATCAATGGAATAAATACGGCCCTTATAAGGACAGAACCGAAGGGGGGCGCTTCATATGCAAACGGACTGGCACTTGAGATAGCTGTCCGGTTAATAGGACCGGATGCCAGGTTTTTAATGAGCCTGCATGAGGATACCGCGGTCTGCAGGTATGGCTGGCTGAAATACATGGTCTCAAAATTGTCCGGTGATGTAAAAGCGGCGGGTTTCCATCTTTCAAAGTCAAGGATACCGGAGGGCGTCCTCCATGTAGACGGCTATATAATAGACCTCCAGGTATTCAGGAAACTGGGACTTAGCTATATGCCCCGGCTGCCTGATTTTGATGTTGGCGATAAGGCGATATATAAATTAACTGAAAATGGCTATAAGACCTTCTGTACCCCCAATACTTTTAATGACAGTATTCTTTGCGGCAGCATACCTGAGACCCTTGAGATGCATCATCTGAATACTACCAGGTCGTTCAATGATTCTGGCGAGGTCATCTATATGCATCTGGGAAGGGGCATCCCGAAAGCCAGGGGAGAGTATAAAAATAAGGAAAAAAGTTCATCAGAGCAATGGATCGATTATGTAAAGAGCAGCCTGCTGTCAGAACCTCAGCTCCAGCGCATAGAAGAAGACCTGATTGACGGATTTGATTTCTACAGGTTTTCCATCAGTGATTTTTATTTCATAAATGCGTTTAGAAGTTTCTATCCTTTTATAAAAAGACAAAAAGGCCTTTCTGCCGCAGGAAATATCTCTTCCCTGAAAGAATATCTTGGAGACATAAGCATAATGGATCTGAAGGACAAAGATCTCTTTAATAAAAAAATCGGTCTTATTGCATATCACGGAACAGGCTGCCATCAAGAAGACGCGGGAAAGATAATAGCCATGGCAGCTGACAGGCTGGAACCCGGAGGGGTTTTTATGCTCACCGGTAAAGGGTGCCCCCAGGAGTGCGGCAAAGTGGTCTCAAGGACCTGGGAACTGGGTTTCAGGGAGGTAAGATTTAATAAAATGGGGACAGATAATATCTGTGATCTATCTTTAGAATTGTTGAATATCAAGAATAATAATGAATCTGGTATTAAAAAAAGAAACCGGATAAAAAGAATTATTGATAAAAGATTAAAGAAAATAGCAAGGAAGGATAATATAAAAATAGAAAAGCAATTATTCGATTATGGCAAGAAAACAATAGGACATATTATTATAGCAGTAAAATGATGGATTTAAGGTCGATTATAAGGCATTTAAATAATTCCAAGATATCGATATATTTTAAAAGAAATTTTAAAGATAGCGTATTTGGGATCTCAAACCTATTGATAGCGTCTCTTGACGGGTTTTTCCTGAATGTATTGCTTGTGCGCTATTTGAGTTTTGAAGATCTGGGAAACTATAAAATATTTTTTTCCATACTCAATATACTTATATTATTTTCAATAAACGGCCTGGGGACTTCCGTTACCAAGGCTGTGGCAAAGGGATTCAGGATATTTTTTAAAAAGGCGGTAAAGGTCAGCGGCCTCTTTTCCATTGGGGGTACTTTGATAATGATCATCCTTGCGCTAACCTATTACAGGGGAAATGATATAAAAATGGCGCTTCTATTTTCCAGTTTTATGGTGCCTGTTTTTTTTGGTTTTAATACCTGGGAACCCTATTATTACGGGGAAAAAAGATTCAAGACAATATTTCTGTTAAACACGCTTATAGGTGTTACAAGGTTTGTCATATGTGCAGCTCTTCTGATTATTACAAAAAACTATATTTATACCATAATAGCCTATATCCTTACGGTTTCCATATATAATATTATCTTTTATTTCCATATATCCAGAAGGCTGAAATCTGAGACAAACGACGCGGAAAAAGAAAAGGATTACCTTAAGCACGGGTTCAGGCTTACAGGCTCAAGTGCGGTATCCGTTATTGCCAAGAATATTGAGAGGATAATACTGGAAACCGTTTCCGATGCATCTACAGTGGGTATCTATAGCGCTGTGGTGGTCTTTCCCAACTTTTTAAAAAACAGCCTTAAGATCCTGGTAAATGTACCGACTGTCAAACTGGCTGCCAGGCCGGAAAAGGACAACCGGAGGATCGTCAGGAAAGGGCTGAGCATAATCTTTGCCAGCGGGATAGTCATATTCGGTATCTTCTGGTTCTTGCTGCCTTATCTGCTGAGATTTTTCTTTAAGATAGATGACCCCCAGATAATATTGTATGGAAAACTGCTGCTTATTCCGATTATATTTATGCCGGCAAACCTGACAATAAGGTATCTATGCAGCTATCAGGGCAGCGGCAGGAGTTTTTTGAAGCTTTTTACTGCAATAGATATTATAAAATTGATATTTATAGCAATACTTATACCGCTTCTGCAGATAAATGGGATAATAATAGCGCTTATACTGGCGGAAGCGGCCGCATTTATAATATTAATGACCTGGTTTATCAGAAGTAACAGGAATTTTGATCTTACCTGATAATAAATGAAAAGGATATTGATAAAAAAGCTTTTAAGGATCCTGCTGGACCTGGATAACCGAATCCATTTTCTCATATCGAAGTATTCTGTAAAGCATGAAGGCGGGCTGCATCCAAAACACCGGCTGACAGGATATCATGATTTCTTTTTGAAGAATATCAGGCCCGGCGATGATGTCCTGGATATAGGATGCGGAAACGGGTACGGAGCATGCAGGATAGCGGATAAGGCGGGAAAAGTGACGGGGATAGATATCGGCAGTGAGAATATAAAAATAGCACAAAAAAAATATTTCCGGGATAATATTGAATATATATCCGGATATGCCACAGTTTACTTGTTTAATAAAAAGTTTGATGTAATAATACTTTCAAATGTACTGGAGCATATTGAAGACAGGGTCCGGTTCCTGGAGAAGGCCAAAAACCTGTGTAAAAAATACCTCATAAGAGTTCCCATGAAGGACCGGGACTGGAAAGTGCTTTTTAAGGAAGAGTTAGGTATTGAAAACAGGCTGGATAAGACTCATTTTATTGAATACACTATAAACAGTTTCAGGGAAGAGCTTGAAGAAGCGGGTCTGGCTATCCAGTATTTTGAGATACGGTTTGGCGAGATATGGTCTGTGGTAATAAAAAGATATGAGTCTGAAAAATAAAAAAACAGCCCTGGTCCATTATTGGCTTACAGGCATGAGGGGCGGGGAAAAAGTTGTCCAGTCGATATGCAATATATTTCCCGATATAGATATCTTTACCCTGGTGTATGATAAAGACAGGATCTCCAGTGAAATAAATTCCCATAAGGTAACCACCTCATTTATCCAGAGATTCCCCGGGGCAAAGACCAGATACCAGAACTATCTTCCTTTTATGCCGGTAGCCGTCGAACAGTTCGACCTATCCGGATATGACCTGGTAATAAGTTCGGAATCGGGCATCGCAAAGGGAGTGATCACAAAACCGGAGACCTGCCATATATGTTACTGCCATAGTCCCATGAGGTATTTGTGGAATATGTACTTTGATTATATGGATAATGAAAGGCCCGGTTTTTTGAAAAGGAATTTTATAAGCTGGTACTTCAATTATCTGAGATTATGGGACCTGGCTTCTGCATCCAGGGTAGATCATTTCGTGTGCAATTCAGATAATGTGAGAAAAAGGATAAAGAAGTATTACCGCAGGGAGGCCGAAGTGATCTATCCTCCGGTGGATATAGAAAAATACAGGCCCGGTGGCCAAAAAAAGGATTACTACCTCATAGTGAGCCAGCTGGTATCATATAAGAGGATAGACCTGGCAGTCAGGGCATTCAATAAGCTGGGAAAAGAGCTCATTATAATAGGAAAGGGGCCGGAGCTTAATAAGCTGAAGAGGGAGGCCGGACCCAATATAAGGTTTCATGGCTGGATAGAGAATTCCGAACTTGCCCGGTATTATGCGGAGGCAAAAGCTTTTGTCTTTCCAGGCGAGGAAGATTTCGGGATCACTCCGGTAGAGGCGCAGGCCTGCGGAACCCCCGTGATCGGATTTGGGAGGGGCGGCCTGCTGGAGACGGTCATCGATGGAAAGACCGGGGTATTTTTTGAAAGACAGGAACCGGAAAACATAATCGATGCCGTAAAAAGATTTGAGTCGTCAGAAAACAGTTTTGATAAGAAGGATATAAGGGATAATGCTGTCAGATTCGGCAAAGAAGTATTTGAAGAAAGATTTAAAGGTTTTGCCGAATCAAGCTATAAGGAGCATTCCCTGACATATGGATGATATATGCCTGGATCAGGAGACCGGACAAATGATCAGAGCTGAAAAATTAACCAGAAAAGGCCTGTTCTTCGGGCTTTCGCTGCTGATAAGCGATATTCTTGTCCTGTGCCTGTCCTTTTTTCTGGCATTTCTCCCTCTGGATCCGGCGACCATAGGCAATAATGTCGGGCTTTATTATATTTATTCCATAATCGGGATCCTCCTGATCATCATCGTTTTCAGCTCCCGAAGGCTTTACAGCTACCGGTATCTATACAGCGGGATGGGTGAAAACAGCATCTCCACTTTGAGTATCATTATCGGCGTATTTGCAATCATCATACTTAATTATTATTTCAACCGGGATGGCTATCAGCTGTCAAGGCTATGGCTGATCTATTCCGCCGTGATCTCCATATTCCTTATAATGATAAGCAGGGCAATCGTAAAAAGAGCATTCTTTGCCTTTCTTGCCAGGACCGGCGCCCTGACCCGGACACTGGTGATCGGCGCAAACGAGGAAGGAAAAAGGATAGCCCATACATTCAGCAAAAGCAAGATAGAAAAGAATAAAGTGGTGGGCCTTCTAACTGATGAATATAAGGAAGTATCCGGCAATGAGAAACTGGGTGATTTCAGGATACTTGGCAACCTGGGTGATATAACCGATATAGTAAGAGACCTGGGGGTGCAGAGGATAATAATCTCGACTCCCAATCTGAAGTATTTTGACATATTAAACCTGCTGGACAGGATAGGGGATGATAATGTAGAAGTGCAGATGTCGCCCTCCCTTTTTGAATTCTCTGTCTCCAGGATGAAGATGTTCGAATATATGGGGGTTCCGCTGATACAGATACAGAAAGTCTCTTTTAAATTCTTTGACAGGATACTTAAATCCATAATAGACCTTATGCTGGGCATATTTCTTTTTATTATCTTTGCTGTTCTTTATCCTGTTATCGGGCTGGTCATAAAACTTGATTCAAAAGGACCGGTGCTATATTCCCAGCCAAGGTATGGCAAGGATTTCAAAAGGATAAAGATATATAAATTCAGGACCATGAGGACCGGTGCAGACACCGAGAAGAAATATACCAGGAAACTGTACAGCAGGGATTCCGGCTTTAAGCTGAAAGAAGATCCCCGCATAACCCGGGTAGGAAAACTCCTGAGGAAGACTTCCCTGGATGAGCTGCCCCAGATATTGAATATTGTCAGGGGGGAGATGTCGGTCATAGGACCCAGGGCCCTGGCTATTGAAGAGGCAGAACAGCTAAAGGACTGGGAAAAGAAAAGGATGATGGTAAATCAGGGGATAACCGGTTTATGGCAGGTAAGCGGCAGAAGCGATGTCGACTATGATGAAAGGATGAAGCTGGACCTTTATTATATCCAGAACTGGTCCATATGGCTGGAGCTTAAGATAGTGGCCCTTACAATTATGAAGATGTTCAGGGGGATAGGGGCATATTAATAGAGAATGATAAAATGAGAAACAGAGCCATAATAACCATCTTTATTTGACCACAATGATGATGCTTTTTTCTCCAAACCGTAAAAAAATCTAGATAATAGACCGGGATAATATAAATTGGAGATATGAAAAAATGGATGACAGAATAGATTTTGCTACTATTTTTAAATAATGTTACAATATAAAAGTTAATATATTTTTATAAATTATAATAAGTAATTCTTGACTAGTATAAGTATTTGTGTGATTATGTTATATTGTAAAAGCTCCAATAATAGTAATTATACATAGTAATAAAGAAGCCTTATAAATAGAAAATAGGTAGTAATGAATATTAATACTGGAAGATATTTAAATTCATTATCCAGTTTCCGTTTGGCCATGCTCTCTATTGCTATGATCCTTTTCTTTCTTATATCCCTGTCAGGCTGTGAAGAATTAACAGGGACAGTCCAGTCCGGGCCTGAAGATGCAGCAATAGAAGAAGAAGCTGTCGAAGATGACCTGCCGGTAGAAGATGAAAATCAGGATAATACTGACAGTGATGCTGCTCCGGATGAGGCCGATACAGATGACCAGGCCGGAGACATTGAAACTGCTGAAGCACAGGATGAGGACACTGATCCAGCAGAAGAAGCACCAGATAATGTGGCCATAAGGGTTTATTTTGCAGATGAGACTGGAGAATATCTGGTTGGGGAGTCAAGGACCATTCCTTATGAACACAGATACAGCAATGCGCTGGCTGAGCTTATGAAGCTTCCTGTGGATGAAAAGCTTATACCGTTAATACCTGAATCAGCTACGATAAATTCACTTAATATAAAAAACGGTATTGCGAATATTGATTTTTCACAGGAATTTGTAGACGACCGCTTTACTAGTGATACTGCAGACATACTGTTAATATACTCTATTGTAAATACACTGACCGAGTTTCCCGATATAAACGCAGTGGTATTTTTTATTGACGGAAAAAGGCTTGATCTCCTGGGAATGCTGGACCTGAGTGAACCAGTCTTCAGGAAGGATGACCTTATCCTGAATTAAGGGGCAATATGGACATGAGGCAGACAATAAAAATAGTGTCGATATTTATACTGGTCCTGGCGCTGTGTATCTCATTTTCAATTTTTCCGGCAAAGACAGAACTGCATGCCGCAGGCAATGGTATAAAAGTCTTTATAGATCCTGGTCATGGCGGAAGGGATCCGGGTGCAGTGAGAAACGGCCTTAACGAAAAAGATGCCAATATTGCCATTTCGCTGAAGCTAAAAAATAAGCTGGAGGCAGCTGGTTTTACGGTCATAATGAGGCGTACCGGCGACCAGTACAGCACACTGGACGAGATAGTAAACGCAGCAAATAGCAGCGGCGCAGATATTTTCGTTTCAATACACAATAATGCTTCTTTGTCCTCTGCTGCTCATGGTACCGAGACATACTGGTGCGCCAATGGAGTAAACGGCTCTAATCAGCTGGCAGGATATATCCAGTCTAACCTGGTAAGCCAGATAAACAGGGCAGACCGGGGTGTTAAGACTGCAAATTTCAGGGTAATTAAATATACTTCCATGCCGGCTGCACTGGTAGAATGCGCTTTTGTCTCCAACCCTACCGAAGCCGAGCTGCTTAAGTCTTCTGCTTTCCAGGATAAATGCGCTTCCGGCATATTCAATGGTATTTCCAGGTTTGCTGAAGGCATAAATAAGGATACAGGCGATTATACTGATACTTCCGGCAGCAGTTCGGCCGGGTTTGCCGTCATAGTAGATGAACCTGCTTCAAATGCCACTATAGGTACTGACTTCCAGATAAGCGGGTGGGCTGCTGACCTTATAAACCTTCCCCCCAAGAAGCTGGCCAAAGTCGAGATATATAAAGGACTTGAGAGGAGTACAGAAAACTTCCTGGGGCAGGCTTCAAGATTCGACAGGCCCGATCTGGGCAGGGCAGATATACTGGAAAGCGGCTATGTATTGAAGATAAGCCTGGATTCACTGTCAAAGGGGGAGAATATCCTCTATGTCTATGCCTATGACCACTACGGCAATTACACTTACAGGCCGGTCAAAGTCAATATTATTAAGGAGCAGGCTGCGGAAGAGCCGCCAAACGAGATCCCTGTCGCTGTTCCGGGAGGACCGTATTCAGGATCTGCCGGTGAAGAAATAGTATTTAACGGTTCCGGTTCCACTGACAATGATGGAGAAATAGTAGAATATAAATGGGATTTCGGTGACGGCCAGGAGGGAAGTGGTGTCAATCCCACACATGTCTACCAGGCAGAAGGGACTTACAGCATCTCATTGAAGGTAAGGGATAATGACGATGCATATTCAGCTTCAGTCATCTCCGAGGCTGTCATATCATCGGAAGGATCAGGACAGGACTCGGAAGAACCGCCGGACGGGGATGGCGAAGAAGATGACCAGTCTGCTCCAGAACTGGAAACCGTATCAAATTCAACTGTTGTTACCGGATATGGCGATGTCACTGTAGACCAGCTTGTAAAACTGTTCATAGACAGGGATTCTCCCCAGGTAGAAAGGGCTTCCAGACTGGCCCGGCTGTATATCGATTATGGGGAGCTTTTTGATATAAGGGCTGATATTGCCTGGGCCCAGATGTGCTATTCTACAGGTTTATTGGAATTTAACGGCAGTATCTCCATGGACCAGAATAATTTCTGCGCCATGGGAGCCATAGGTGATTCCAGCGGCAACAGTTTCGATACGGAAGAGCTGGGCGTAATTGCCCATTATGCGCATCTTGCATGGTATTATTATCCTGTCCATGTCAATGAATACTGTAACAGCCAGTATGACCCCAGGCACTTCGGCACCACTCATTACAGGTATACCGGAGATACTACCCTGGGGCACCTTAACGGAAGATGGTCTTCAAGCAGCACCTATACCAACGGGATAATAGGATATGCCAATGAAGTAGTCCAGGCTGCGGATTTCGAAGATGATAGCCATATTGTCACCGCTGATGCGGGAGAAGATATTTCTGCTAATGCCGGTGAGGAAGTCATACTTGATGCTTCCGGCAGTATTGTCTATCCGGTCTCACAGTCTCAATCAGTGACGTATGAATGGGATTGGGAATCTGACGGAACATATGACAAGACTTCCCAGGAAGCGCTCACCAGCCATATATTTGAAGATCCCGGCATTTATACTGTTACATTGCGCCTGTCTGCATTTGACAGTATCGAGTCCCTGGATTCCCTGGATGCTTTCATAAACAGTGTTCCCGCTGCAGATGCAGGAGGGCCATATGAAGCAGAGACCGGGGAGGAGATAATATTTGACGGCTCCGCATCTTCCGACACTGACGGAGAGATAATATCA
>CAZDXU010000138.1:0-3282 GCA_964509585.1 uncultured Actinomycetota bacterium
TATTAGATTATATTATAAATAAAATATTCATTCTATAATAACGGCTGTTTTAATACAATCGGGTCCGGCTGACGCCTTACTCACTGTTTGTAAATTCAGTTAAAATAATCTATCATAACCTACTAATATGTGATATGCCTTTTAACATTTGACCCCCTGGATGATATGAATAATAAGACAGCTTCAAAAGCACCGGCTGCATCAGAAACAGTCAGCAAAAATACCCTTGCCATAGATATAAACGGGAAGGGATATACCGGCACAAAGGGACAGACTGTGCTGGAGATAGCCCTGGCCCATGATATTTTTATCCCCCACCTCTGCTATGACCCCAGGCTAAAGCCCCAGGGCGCCTGCCGCCTGTGCCTGGTAGAGGTAGAGGGAAGACCCGAGGCGGTGCCCTCCTGCTTGACTGCCGCCGAAGAAGGCATGAAGGTCACCACTGACTCCGAACATATAAATAGCCTGGTAAGGCTTAACCTTGAGCTTATAATCTCGGACCACCCCCTGGACTGCATGACCTGTGATTCCGCCGGAAACTGCATTCTGCAGGACCTGGCCTACCGTTATGATATAGACGGCTCCAGGTTCAAGGGGGCTGTACACCAGAAGAAGGTCCTTGATGACAACCCCTTCATATACCGGGATAATGAGAAATGCATCCTGTGCGGCAGGTGCGTCAGGATGTGCGATGATTTTATAGGCTCCAATGCCATAGGCTATTCGGGCAGGGGCTTTGAGAGCGAGATCGTACCTGCATTTGAGCAGTCGCTTAAGGATACTGACTGCGTTTTCTGCGGCAACTGCATATCAGTCTGTCCTGTGGGAGCGCTGCTGCCCAAACCATATCTCAGGAAATCAAGGATATGGCAGGTGGATAAGGTAAGGACCACCTGCCCCTACTGCGGAGTGGGCTGCCAGATGGACCTCCATATAAGGGACAATAAGGTAGTCCATGTATCAGCACCGCTGGATGCAGGCCCCAACTGGGGCAACCTGTGTGTGAAGGGCCGCTTCGGCATGGACTTTGTACAGGACGAAAACAGGCTGACCCATCCCCTGCAGAAACAAAAGAACGGAAAGTTTGAAAAGATAAGCTGGGATAAGGCCCTGGATACAACAGCCGGAAGACTGTCTGATATCATAAAGAAGTATGGGCCTGACTCGGTGGGCGTATTGAGCTCGGCAAAGGTCACCAATGAAGAAAATTTCCTGATGTCAAAATTCGCCCGGGCAGCCCTGGGGACCAATAATATAGACCACTGCGCCAGGCTGTGCCATGCCTCTACCATCACCGGCCTCATACCCACATTCGGAAGCGGAGCCATGACCAATTCCATAGGCGACATAAAGCAATCAAAAGCCGCCATTATCATAGGGTCAAATACCACCGAGGCCCATCCGGTCATCGGTTATGAGATAATAAGGAATGTAATAGAGAACGGACTGAAGCTCATCGTCATAGATCCCCGGGCCATACCCATAACCAAATATGCCGCCATCCACCTGAAGCAGACTCCGGGTACGGATATAGCAGTGCTTATGGGCATGGCAAAGATAATATATGACGAGGGACTATATGATAAGGCATATATCGATCAAAAGACCGAGGGCTTTGAGGAATTTGCAAATAAACTGGATGCCTATACCCCTGAGAAAGCGGCAGCAATATCGGGTGTTGACAAAGATGACCTTATAGCAGCGGCCAGGATGTATGCCCAGGCTGACCCTGCCTCTATCTTCTATTCCATGGGCATAACCCAGCATACCTGCGGCACCGATAATGTGGTCGCCGTAGCCGACCTTGCCATGCTTACCGGCAATGTAGGAAAGCCGGGCGGCGGGGTGAACCCCTTAAGGGGGCAGAACAATGTCCAGGGCGCCTGTGATATGGGAGCCCTTCCCAATGTCTATTCCGGCTACCAGTATGTGGAGGATGAAAAAATAAGGAAGAAATTCGAAAAAGCCTGGGGGAAAGAGCTTCCCCCGGTAAAGGGCCTGGCAGTCACAGATATGATAGAGAAGGCAATAAGCGGAGAGCTTAAAGCCCTTTACATAATGGGGGAAAACCCCATGTTAAGCGATCCAGATCTCCTGCATGTAGCCGAAGCCTTAAAGAAGCTTGAGTTTATAGCAGTCCAGGACATCTTCCTTACCGAGACGGCAGAGTTTGCCGACATAGTGCTTCCCAGCACCAGCTTTGCCGAAAAACAGGGCACCTTTACCAATACCGAAAGAAGGATACAGATGGTAAACAAAGCCATAGAGCCCCCGGGAGAGGCAAGGCTTGACTGGGAGATAATATGCGATCTGTCAGACAGGATGGGCTATCCCATGGAATACGGCTCAGCCGCCAGCATTATGGAGGAGATAGCCAGCCTTACCCCCATCTATGGCGGCGTTGATTATGAAAGGCTAAAAAGTACTACCCTGCAGTGGCCTTGCACTGACTGCGCCCACCCGGGTACCGATATCCTGCATGCCAAAAACTTCAGCCGAGGAAAGGGCGCCTTCATAGCTGTGGATCACAGGCCTCCGGCAGAGGAACCAGACGGGGATTATCCGTTTATACTGACCACGGGAAGGATACTCTACCACTTCCATACCAGGACCATGTCGGGAAAGGCCGATGCCTTAAATGAGATAGCCCCCATGGCAGAGGCCCATATAAATGAAGAGGATGCCGGTAAACTGGGGATAAAGGGCGGGGATATGGTGGAGCTTAAGACCAGAAGGGGCGCCATAAAGACCAGGGCCCTGGTGGATTCCAGGATAAAGAAGGGTATAGTGTTTGTCCCCTTCCATTATGCCGATGCACCTGCCAACAGGCTTACCAATCCGGCACTTGACCCCAAGGCCAGGATACCGGAGTTTAAAGCATGCGCGGTGAAGATAAAAAGGGCATAGCAGGGATCAAACTGGGCTTAAGGTTCCTCTTCGCTGAGGTTTGTATACATCTATTGACCAAATATATACAAACTGCTACACTTTGTTTATATTCAATATCAAATAATAACTCTTATGAAAACTATTGAAATAGGAAAACTAATAACTCAAACCGGGGGTTTTAAAGCATTTATCCCAAACCCTTTCCCCCCAAAGGGAGGTTTTGTCTTTGAGCCAAAGACTATAAAAAAAGGAAATGAAGCAACAAGGCTTCTGGGTGTGCTTGACGGCATCACTAGATTATTGCCTGATTCAGATTTTTTCCTGCTTATGTATCTTAGAAAAGATGCTGCAAATTCAAGTCAAATTGAGGGTACTGTGGCAACTATGATAGAC
>CAZDXU010000139.1:0-6617 GCA_964509585.1 uncultured Actinomycetota bacterium
AGTTTTAGATAGTATTGGCGAAATAGGAGTTTCTTCAAAATAATCAGACCTTAAAGTCTCAAAATTAATTTATACAGGCACAGGCCCTAAGGCCGGGGCCGACGTAATTTATATAAATCCTTATTCCATATAGAGCAAACAATTTTTTATTCTTATCAAATATTTTTAGGAAATAGGGTTAAGGAATTCCAATATAATATTCTGGAATGATATTAAAACAGTACTATTAATATAAATACGTACAAGCCAGAAATACGATGAAAGGAGCATTTTGAAAATGCCGGGTATGGAAAACATAAATAAAGACATATTAAAAGAAAAACTGCTTCCAGACCTCAGGGTCATAGCCGGACAGCTCAATATTCCGGGTACATACAGGCTAAAGAAGAAAGAGCTTATAGAGAAGATCCTGGAAGAAGGGTCCGGGGACGGAAAAAAACAGGATAGTCCTGCCGAAAAAAAGCCGGGTATCACAATTGGTGAAAAAAGTTTTACTGATGATGATATAAAGAAAGAAGCTGCCGATATAATAAATGAGAGCGTAAACAGTTCTCAGGCAGCTGTTATGAAAGAAGAAACGGCTCCTCCCGGACTGGAAGAAGCTGCCGGAGCAGAAAAAGACATCAAAAAGCCTGAAGGTCCGGCTATGAAGAAAGTATTCCTTCCGGAAAAAAGGTCGGATATACCTGATACCATCAGGGAGCTTATAAAAAAGGATGACTCAAATGAAGCCAGGGAAAAGAAAAATAATTATATCGAGAGGAAGAAAAAAGAAATAGAGGTATATGAAGAAAAGATGCAGGGTATCCTGGACATCCTGGCTGATGGCTATGGATTCCTGAGGACCAGCGGATATCTTGCCGGCTCCAGGGATATTTATGTATCCCAGTCCCAGATAAAAAGGTTCAGGCTGAGACAGGGTGACGAGGTTTACGGCCAGGTAAGGCCTCCCAAAGACAGCGAGAAATATAATGCACTTCTAAGGATAGAAAAAGTCAATGGAGAGGACCCGGATGTCATCAGGAACAGACTGCCTTTCGAGAAACTTACCCCCATATATCCTATCGACAGGCTAATGCTGGAGACAAAGGATCCGAATAATATATCGCCCAGGATAATCGACCTTATAGCCCCAATCGGAAAGGGGCAGAGAGGACTTATAGTGTCTCCCCCAAAGGCAGGCAAGACCACAATACTTAAGGACCTGGCAAACAGCGTCTCCGTTAATAACCCGGAAGTAGATATAATAGTCCTGCTTATAGATGAGAGGCCTGAAGAAGTAACTGACATGGAGAGGTCCGTTAAAGGAGAAGTTATCAGCTCTACATTCGACCAGCCGTCTGACAATCATATTCAGGTAGCGGAACTGGTGCTCCAGAGGGCAAAAAGGCTGGTGGAGCACGGCAGGGACGTCCTGATACTCCTGGACAGCATAACCAGGCTGGCCAGGGCATATAACCTGTCCATACCTGCCAGCGGCAGGGTACTTTCCGGCGGTGTTGATTCTTCTGCGCTTTTCCCGCCCAAACGGTTCTTCGGGGCGGCCAGGAATATCGAGAACGGAGGAAGCCTTACCATACTGGCCACTGCCCTTATAGATACCGGTTCCAGGATGGACGATGTTATATTCGAGGAATTCAAGGGAACAGGCAATATGGAGCTAAACCTTGACAGGCCGCTGGCTGATAAGAGGATATTCCCGGCCATAGATATAACCAAATCAGGCACCAGGAAAGAAGAACTTCTTATGGATAAGGAAGAAGCAAAAGTGGTATGGCGGCTGAGGAGGCTTATATTTGAAAAGGAACCTGATGTGGCCCTGGAGCAGCTGATAGACTATATAAAGAACACCAGGTCCAATAAGGATTTCCTTAATGCCATACAGGCTACTTTCAATAAACATAAAGGCTAGCTGCCGGTTCGGGCTTTCCCCGATGCAGTGACACGATGTTTACGGAAACCCTGATTTATGATAAGATTTAGCATTTGGAATCACTGGTATAAAGTTTATACAGATAAAGGAAAGAGATGAAAGAGAAAATACATCCAAAATATACAGAAAGCCTGGTCACATGCTCATGCGGCAATACCTTTAAGACCAGGTCTACAAAAAAAGAATTAAAGGTGGAGATATGTTCCGCCTGCCATCCCTTTTATACAGGAAAGCAGAAGCTTGTAGACTCCGGAGGCAGGGTAGAGAGATTTAAGAAGCGTCTGGTCAAAGCCAAAAAATAACAGCGATCTGCCGGAGGAACCAGGCATTCTTCCCGGAGAAAGAGACTTAATGCCGGAGAAAGAGACTTAATGCCGGAGAAAGACAATAAATACCAGGTAGGCGGCCAGGCCGTGATCGAAGGGGTCATGATGAGAAGCAAGCACTTCTGGTCACTGGCCGTACGCAGACCTGACAATACCATATCTACAAACCTTTACAAAAACTCTTCCCTGACTGTGAATAACAGGTTACTGGGATTTCCTTTCATAAGGGGAGTGGTAAACCTTATCGAGTCCATGGCCCTGGGTTTCCGGGCGCTCAGCTACTCGGTAAATGAGGCCACGGAAGAGGATATAAAGTTCTCAAAAAAAGAGATGACTATTGCCATTTTGATAGCCGTCATATTCGCAGTGGGTGTTTTTTTTGTACTGCCTACCCTTATAGGCAGGAGCTTTTCTGCATATTTTCCCAATACCATTGTATATAACCTGATGGAGGGGCTGGTAAGGATAGCTCTTTTCCTGGCTTATATTCTGCTGGTATCACAGCTTAAAGACATAAAAAGGATATTCCAGTATCACGGAGCAGAGCATAAGACCATACAGGCTTATGAGCATGATGAAGAGATAAGGCTGGAAAATACCAGGAAATATACTACCGTTCATGTAAGATGCGGGACCAGTTTCCTGCTTATAGTCATGGTGGTAGCCATATTCGTATTTGCCCTGCTGGGACGTCCCCCGCTTCTTCTGAGGATACTTTACCGGGTGCTCCTGATACCGGTGGTAGCGGGCATATCCTATGAACTTATAAAGCTGGCCGGCAGGTTCTCAAAGTACAGGATTATAAATATATTATTCTATCCCGGCCTGCTGCTGCAAAAGATTACCACCAGGGAACCAGATGATTCCCAGCTGGAAGTAGCCATGAACTCGTTTAACCGTGTTATCGAGGCCGAAGAAGACCTGAAAAACGGCAGGGCAGTCCAGGAGACTACCTCGGGCTAGCCAATCACTTAAAAAAATTCTTTTCTTTTATTAATTCAATCCATCAGTATGGGACGGTAATCCAATATGAGTGAACTACTGGAAAAACTTAAGATGATCGAAGATGAGCATAAGAAAGTGATGGCAAAGCTTTCCCTGCCGGAGATAGCCTCCAATCCTGATAAGATAAGACAATACGGGAAAAAAGCTTCGGAACTGGAAGAAGGGGTAAAACTTGCAGCCAAGTACAGGGAAGTCATATCCTCTATAGAAGATGCCAGAGAGATGATAGATTCGGAGCATGATGTGGATATGAAAAATTTTTTAAGCGAGGAACTTGCCGGCAGCAGCCAGAAGAAAGAAGTGCTGGAAAAAAAGATCAGGATCCTTCTGGCTCCAAAAGACCCCAATGATACCAAGAACGTGATCGTTGAGATAAGGGCGGGGGCCGGCGGCGATGAGGCAGCCCTGTTTGCCGGGGTACTATACCGGCTGTATACCAGGTATGCCGAAGGGAAAAAATGGAAGCATTCCATCTTAAGCTCCAGCAAGCTGGGCATAGGAGGTTTGAAGGAAATAATATTCGGGATAGAGGGCAGGGATGTCTACGGTACCATGAAATATGAATCGGGAGTCCACCGGGTACAGCGGGTCCCAACTACTGAGTCCCAGGGCAGGATCCATACTTCAACCGCCACCGTTGCCGTACTTCCAGAAGTCGAGGAAGTGGAAGTCGAGATAGATCCCAGTGATCTAAGGATAGACGTATTCCGTTCCAGCGGTCCCGGAGGACAGTCGGTAAATACCACTGATTCGGCAGTAAGGGTAACCCATGTCCCCACAGGCATTGTGATCAGCTGCCAGGACGAGAAGTCACAGCTCCAGAACAAGGAAAAGGCCTTAAGGATCCTGAGGGCAAGGCTAAAAGAGGAAGAAGAAGCCAGGCAGAAGGACCAGGAGACGGAAAAACGCAGGATGCAGATAGGCACCGGGGACCGCAGCGAGAGGATACGCACCTATAATTATCCTCAGGGAAGAGTGACCGACCACAGGATAAACCTTACCCTGTACAGGCTGGAAGAGGTGCTGGAAGGGGATCTTGACGAACTGGTAACGGCGCTTAAGAGTGCTGACGAAGAGAAAAAACTGGAAAAGCTTGGAGTGTAGGCACTTTGGAGACCTGGACCATTAAAAAGATGCTGGAATGGGGTATTGATTTCTTCGGTAAAAAGGATATCCCCCAGGCAAGGCTTTCGGCAGAACTCCTGCTGGCTTCGGTGCTGGGGCTTTCCAGGATGCAACTTTACCTCGATCACGGCCGGGTATTAAAACCAGGGGAGCTTGCGGCTTATAAAAGCTATATAATGAAAAGACTGGAGCATGTCCCCATACAATATATACTGGGCCAGGCCTATTTCCGCAATATAACTCTTTATGTGGACGAAAATGTGCTCATACCCCGGCCGGAGACTGAGCTGGTGGTGGAAAAGGCGCTTAAGGAAGCATGCGGCATGCTGGAGACCAGGGATAATATAAATATTGTAGAGATTGGTACAGGAAGCGGAGCCATTGCTATAAGTCTTTATTTGGAGCTTGCCGGCAGTTATCCCAGAAAAAAAGGCGGCATAAGGATGACTGCCACCGATATCAGCAGTAAAGCCATAGACATAGCCAAAAAAAATGCAGGAGATATCCTTACCGGCGATAGCAGGGGAGCCATAGATCTTATATGCTGCGATATCCTGCCGGATGAAAGTTCCGGCTGGTTTTCGGATAATAAGGGCAGAATAGATCTTGTAGTATCCAATCCCCCTTATATCTCAAAGCCGGGATTTGAAGGCCTGCCCCGGGAGATAAAAGAATATGAACCATCCGAAGCACTACTGGCAGGAGATACGGGACTGGAATCATATGAAAAGATCCTTTTCCGGATAAAGGATATCCTGGCTCCGGGAGCCTGCATTATCTTCGAGACTGATCCTATAACCGGCGAGGGGCTGGCATCCATTGCAGAGGAGAATATGAAGCCTCAAAGCGTCTCCCTGGAGAAGGATTATAATGAGAAGGAACGAATGCTTACGGTTCATCTATAAATAATTCCCCCTGGGGATTTCCAGGGAAAGATCAAGGCAGTGCAGAAAGCCGCCTAAAGCACTTTTAGAATGAATTTCAATTATCAAGAATAAACAGACTATATCAATTTTAGCTGACTGTACTATAATCCTATAGAGACGACAATTTGCTGATAAGGGATTTAGTTTGACCCAAAAAACCAACAAAGTGAATAATACTGAAGATCCTGGCAGAGCTGATAATTTTTTATATAGTGCAAAAACAAGCGGATTAGTAAGAAGCTCAGCCAGACTTATAATATTTCTAATTTTTACCATTATTGTATCTATTGCATTGATCTTTTTTGTGTCAAGGGGATTCTCCAGGACAATCAGCATTGCTATTTTTCTTGTTTTTTTTAGTCTCACCATATTTGAAGCAATTACACTAAAAAGGATTTATTCAGTAAAAACCAGGGCAATCCATAGATCAATGGATAGAATAATAATCGATCCCGGGGAGAAGATTATTAAATATTTTGCTGGAATAATGAGATATGGCTCCGGTGCTGGTTCATATTCATTTTTTGGAACAGGTAGAAATATCGCTCCCGAAAATTCTTTGATACTTACTGATAAAAATATATGGGCAGTCGCGGTTCCCATCGAAGGTTCGGGGAAAGTTATATCAGGAACTGATATGAGCAAATGGCAGTGGATAGCCATGCAGGAGGATATTGAAAAGATACTTTCCAAAATGACAAATACTATGAAATTTAAAGATCTGATCGAAAATTGTTTAGACTATATTAGAATCCCACTTGATACTATTAATAATATAACATTTAGTGATATTTCTAATGGTCTTACAATTAAAACAGTAGGGGGAGATGAGTATTCTTACTCTATAAGGGATAATAAGGATTATAGGTATCTGAAAAAATTACTTTCCCGGATAAAGGATATGCTCACCCCGGGAGCCTGAATTATATTCTAGACTGATCCTATAACATGTGAGGGATTGGTATCATCGGCAGAGGAGAAGAAAAAACCTGAGAGTGGTCTCCCGGGGAAAGACCAGAAAGAACCAATACTTACGGTTTGCCTATAAATAATTTCCCCTGGGGATTTCCGGGGATAGATCAAGGCAGTGCAGAAAGCCGCCTGTGGGCAGTAATAACCAGAATACTATTTTTATTATTTTTATAGACCTTTTTAATAATGTCTTTTTTTAAAAGCTGGACTGCAGGAATAGAAAAAATTCACATTGTCAACGTTCAGCGAAAATGTCACCTAAAACATATTAGTTTGTTCAGCGAAAATGTCACCTTCCTTAGATAATTTAGTAGCTGTCTGTCTCCCATG
>CAZDXU010000140.1:0-3226 GCA_964509585.1 uncultured Actinomycetota bacterium
AAGGGCGAAGAGGATATAAAGTTTGTCACCAATATAGCCCTTGCCAGCCGCTACCTGGAAAGAATAGGGGACCAGTCAGTAAATATTGGGGACAGGGTACTGTATTTTCTTACCGGAGACTATACAGTATTCCATGATGATTTCACGGACTAGGCTCCTAGGTCGAAAGCTCCTCCAGCTGTTTGACCTGATCTATAGTTCCCACTGCTATTAGCTTATTGCCGGCATTTATCGATGTACTGCCGCTGGCCTTATTGACCGAGATCTTCTCGCCTTTTTCAAGGACTGATATGATAAGGGCATCGATACCGAATTTTTCGCCTGCCTGGCTTATGGTAAGTCCGTCTATCCTGCTGCCTGGCTTTATCTCTATCTCAGCCAGCTTCATCTCGACTTCTTCAGTATGCATAAGGGTATCAAGGAAATCGGCGATCGAAGGCTTAAGCGCCATGGCTGCCATCCTTCTGCCGCCGATTATCTGCGGCGATACTACCCTGTCGGCGCCTGCTTTTTCCAGCTTGCTTATGGTCTCATGCACTGTAGCTCTGGCAACTACGAAGATATCAGGATTAAGCGACTTGGCAGAAAGGGTCACATATACATTTTCCGAATCAGTATCCAGGGCGGCAAAAAGTCCCCGGGCCCTGTCTATGCCCGCTTCCAGGAGCACCTCATCATTTGAGGCATCGCCATTAATACACAGCCAGCTATTCTCATTGCAAATCTTTACCGGTGCTTCAGCGCTGTCTACCACTATGAAGCCAGCCTTATTATTGCTGAGCTCGTAAGCAATCTCCATACCCACGCGCCCCAGGCCGCATATGATGTAATGGTCTTTGAGTTTTTTTATCATTTTCTCATTCCTTCTCTTCTCTATCCTCCCCATTAAAAATTCAGAGAGCACATAGTCGCCGATATTTATAAGAATATATGCCGCTACTCCCGTCCCCCCGATTATAAGGATGATGGTATATATGGTCCCGGCCACGGAAAGGTCGGTGACCAAACCGTAACCCACAGTAGTGATGGTGATGGTAGTCATGAACAGGGCGTCAAGGAATTCAAGGTCCTCTATCAGCATATAACCCAGAGACCCCAGGAAGTAGATAAGGATAAGGACACCTATGGAAATAAAAAGCCTTTTTGAAAATCGGGACACATTTCTCATAATTAGATTTTCACCCAATACAATATTTTTTTCAATAAATAATTTTAGCAGGATTTGCTTGACTCCAGGTTATAAATATAATATTATTAGTAAAAATTATTAAATAGGAATAATTATGAATAAAAATAGGATGACTATACAAAAAAGGATAATACTGGAGGAGCTGGGAAGGACAAAAAAGCATCCCACGGCCGATACCCTGTATTATGAAGTAAAAAAAAGACTTCCCGAGATAAGTAAGGGAACAGTATACCGCAATCTGGAAATACTTACCCGGAACGGCAAAGCACGGAAGATCATCGACAGTAAAAGGAAAAACAGGTTTGATGGAAATCCCGAAATGCACTTTCATATAGAATGTGTAAACTGCGGCAGGGTAGATGATATCGATCAAAAAAAGGCAGATGTCCCGCAACAGGATATCGGGTTGGAAACTGATTATGATGTCACCGGATATAATATTCATTTTTATGGGATATGCCCCGATTGCAAACAGGGATAAAAATGTATTATCATTATGTATAATACTTAAAAATAATTTTTGCAGGCATTTATCAACAATATATATTGCTAATCAAAAAAGGAGTAAAAATGGCACATCATAAGACAGAGAAAAATCTGGCAGAGGCTTTTGCTGGAGAATCACAGGCAAACAGGAAATATCTTGCCTTTGCCAAAAAGGCTGATGAAGAAGGTTATCCTATGGCAGCAAAGCTTTTCAGGGCGGCAGCAGATGCCGAGACGGTACATGCCCATAATCACCTGGGGGCAATGGGAGGCATAAAGTCTACCAAAGAGAATCTGGAAGCAGCAGTCAGCGGAGAGACTTTTGAGTTCGAAGATATGTATCCCAAGATGATCGAGGAAGCAAAGGAAGAAAACCAGAGTGAAGCCAGGATAAGCTTTAATTATGCTAATAAGGTTGAAGCCATACACGCAGACCTGTACCAGAAATACCTGGATAATCTGGGAAGCAATCAAGAGGCAGCTATATTTGTCTGCCAGGTATGCGGCAATACTGTAGAGGGCCAGGCACCGGATAAATGCCCTGTATGCGGCAATCCCAGAGAAGTGTTTAATGAGATAAAATAACTGATCTCAAATATTATTAGAAAATAACCTGGCATAGTCTTAAGAGCGTCAGGTTATTTTCTTTTAGCTATTTATGCTTGAGCCGCATTATCAAGAGTGCTAAAATCAGTCAATAATCTAATAATAGCAAACAGAAAAAATATAAGCCTTGTCGACTATACCGGCTTTGAGGTTATGAAAAGGCTTAATATCGACAAAGCCTTTAGTTTCGATAATCATTTTAGAAATTTTGGATTTAAGTTAGTTTGATCATATATTATGAAGGACAAACAGGCTATTTTATCAATTTGCGCCACTCCCATCGGCAATCTTGCAGATGCCAGTTTCAGGCTCATAGAAACCCTGAAAGAAGCAGATATCATACTTGCCGAAGACACACGCACCACCAGGAAGCTGCTTTTACGGTATGAGATAGGGAAGAAAGATATATTGAGCTATCACGAGCATTCTGGTGCAGAAAGGCTGGACCATATAATCCGGCTGTTAAAACAGGGCAAGACCGCGGCCCTGGTCTCTGAATCAGGCATGCCGGCCATACAGGACCCGGGATACCGCATAATAAATAAATGCATCGAAAACAATATTGCCATGACAGTGATACCAGGACCCAGTGCTGCCCTTTCCGCCCTGGCGCTCTCGGGTCTTCCCACGGACAGCTTTCTTTTTGTAGGCTTCCTTCCCCGGGCAAAAGAAAAAAGAAGACAGAAGCTCTCAGAGCTTTCGGGGCTTCCCTATACGCTAATCTTCTATGAGTCGCCCAAAAGGATAGAGAGGCTTATGGGAGAGCTCATATCCAGGCTGGGCATGCGCCGCCGTGCAGCCCTGGCCAGGGAGATGACCAAGATATATGAAGAAGTGATCAGGGGGGACCTGGAAACCATACTGGAGGATATAAAGGCCCGGACCATAAAGGGGGAGATAGCCCTGGTAGTGGAAGGAAGCAGGGGCCAGCTTATAGCAGACTAT
>CAZDXU010000141.1:0-5665 GCA_964509585.1 uncultured Actinomycetota bacterium
AATAATTTGATATATAAATGTGATATCAGTTTAAGATTTAAAAGAAGGTCAAGCGTCCTGTAGAGCGTAGCAATACCGATTTCAGGATATTCGCTTTTAAGTTCGATGTAAATGTCGTCGGCGCTTCTGGGATACTTTTCCTTTGCTAAAAAGGTGATAATACTTTTTCTCTGTCTGGTAAGCTTATACTGGTTTTTCTTGATCACATTTATCCATTGTTTTTTAATACCGGCTCTTTCTGCTTTGTTATTCATATTTGATTCTTTTCCATGTATATTTTTTTAGCATTCTGCAAATACCAGTATATAAAAATTGCAGTATTTTATAACAAACCCATGAATACCATTTAATCGACCATGTCTATTAAATGCCGATTGATAATAATTCTTAAGTGTAATCAATATCAACTGGTATTTTATACTCTGGCCATTTTTTATCAAGACGCCGGATTGCTTTATTAAAAAAGTACTCCAAATCATATAGTTGTCTATAGGGGACAATTATTACAAATAATTCATCGGGTTCTGGGCTACTCCATTTACTCTCACCTCCAGATGCAGGTGCTGACCAGTTGTATAGCCCGTAGTCTTAACATAACCGGTTAGCTGTCCCCTGGAGACGTTTTGATCTTCACTTACTGCAAATCTGGACAGACGAGCATAAATGGTAGCAAAACTGCCTCCATGATATATGGGTATAGAATAACCATAGATCACCGCCTAAATCAATTCTACATTGATACCCTATAATAAAATAAGTCCTGTTATTTATCCCGGCAGGTAGGCCTGCAGAAGTAAAACACATTATGGGATCCTGCTGATTTTTTAGAGAAAAGGGTCTTCAGAATTAAATAGATGGAAAAATCTTTGTGAAATATGTTATACTACTTATGTAGTAAATTGTATCACAGGAGTTGAAATTGGTTATTTTTGATGCTTCTACCTTAATCCTTTTATCAAAAATAGATTTGATCCAATCAGTACTGAATAAATATGAGGGGGCTATACCGGAAACTGTCAAAAAGGAAGTCGAGCATAAAGACGGGATAGACACCAGAGCAATCGCGCAGCAGTTAAGACAAGGAAGGCTTGATCTAAAAAAAGATCCTGAAAGCAGGGAAACAGATAAAATTTGCCAGGATTTTCCACTGGGAAAGGGTGAGGCAGCCGCATTTACGATTGCCAGACAAAATAATTGGGTACTGGCAACCGATGATGGACTGGCAATAAAGGTGTGTAAAATATTTAATATAAGATTTATTACTGCAATTCACTTCCTTATAGAGGCAGGCTTAAAACAGGATATTGCTCTTACAAAACTCGAATTGCTAATAAAGTACGGAAGATATTCAGCAAAGATAATAGAAGATGCAGAAAAAAAAATAATGAAAGGTTGATAAGATGAGTGTAATGAGCTTACGTCTGGGTAAAGAAGAAATAGAAATAATATCCAAATTATCAAAGTATAAAAATGAGGCTAAATCAGAGGCAGCAAGGGAATTACTGCGTGAAGGCTGGGTTTTTCACTGGCTTAAATTATACAGTGAAAAGAAAGTATCCTTGGGGAAGATGGCAGAAGAGCTTGGCCTTTCCGTAAACGAAGTCCTTGATGTTCTTTCTGATTTTGGCATAGAGTCCCAGATAACTTATGATGATTACCTCCAGGGTTTTGAAAATCTTAAGACCTTAAAATGGAAGAAATAATTTTATGTATATATAAAATATTAATTATTTCAGTTTTGTAGATAGATTGTTGATAAGCTATATAGCGAAACTTGTAGTCCCAATTATAGATAACCTGATGAATTTAAGCAAAATAAGAAACTTATAAAAAAATAAGACACCTTTTTAATAGTGCCTCACTTTCTTATAACCACCCTGCTCAATGATCTAGGCCCTAAACTACAGGATAATGCGGTTAAAATCCTGGATCAGCTTCAATAGAGAAGTCCCCGGCCACACTGTTTAAGAAGCTTGTTTTTCCTTTATGGAATTGACGAGCCCGGCAGCCTGCGCCTTCTTGTTGGCAGAATAATTTTTATGTACAGCACTGTTCTTTACAGCCTTATCCAGCGCCTTGGCAAGTGCCTTTAGACCGGCTTCTGCTTCTTCAAGGTTCTTGGCCTCGACTTTTTCTGCCAGGTCTTTCCTGGCAGTCTTTATTCTTGACTTCAAGACTTTATTCTTTATAGTCCTTTTTTTGTTCTGCCTGTCCCGTTTTATCTGGGATTTTATATTCGGCATCTATTTTTCCTCCACATAATATGTTCATCAAAAACAAAGACACATTTTAGCACTTTTTCATATAAATAAAAACACTTATTGCTGGCCTGGTACAGGAATATTTTTGACAAAAAAACGGCCCTTACCTGAAGGCTGTTTTTGCACAGTTACAGTTTCTGCAGAGGCTCCTTAATGCTATAATACAATCTTTAGATGACGGTTATCTATTAATATTATGATCGAAGACAGGCTGATATCAAGAAAAAAAATACTGGGGGCCACTGCCCTGGTAGTTGCGGCCATACTGCTTTCCAAGATCTCGGGGCTGGCAAGGGACCAGATAATGGCAGGTTATTTTGGCCTTAACTATGATGTGGATGCCTTCACCTGGGCTTTTTTCATACCTAATCTCTTCCGCATACTTTTCGCCGAATCGCTGATAGTTGCCGCTTTTATCCCCATATACTCCCTGTATATCAAGAAGAAGAGGCAGGCCGACAGCATGGTCTTCGTAAACTCCATAACCAATATAATGCTTATATCCTTTATATTCATAGCCGGCATCATATACATACTGTCTCCCCAGATAGGGTCCCTTCTTTCCATGATAGCCGGCAACCAGATGGATGTGGTCAAATTCGTACTGATGAACAGGATAATGATATTCTCGCTGGTGTTTTTGAGCCTTTCCGGCCTGGCTGCGGGGGTTCTTAATTCCCATGATATCTTTACCGTCCCTTCGCTGGCGCCTTTTGTGCTAAATATTGTGACCATAATAACTGTTATCATCTTTTTCAGGCAGCTGGGGATCTATTCTATGGCCATAGGGGTGATGGCAGGCTCCCTGCTGCATCTTATCATACAGTTTCCCCAGCTGAGGGTATCGGAGCTTAGCTACAGGCCCATAATAGATCTTAAGCATGAAGGGGTAAAAGAGATATTCGGCCTCATGTTTCCCATACTTTTAAGCCTGGGAGCAGTCCAGCTTAATAATAGCGTGGATAATTTCTTTGCCCTTGACCTGGGTGCGGGAAACACTACCGCCCTGACCCTTTCCTGGAGGGTGGCCAACCTTCCCCTGGGGGTGTTCTCGGTGGCCATAATAACCGTTCTCTATCCCCTTATATCCAGGCAGGCGGCAGAAGAAGACATAAAGGGCATAAAGGAAAGCTTTTCCCTGGGAGTAAGGGAGATAGGATATGTGATGCTGCCGGCATCGGCGGGGCTTGTGATACTTTCATATCCCATAATAAAGGTGCTTTTCGAACATTATAATTTCGGGCCCGGGGATACGTCCAGGGTATCTTCCATACTCATATTCCACAGCCTGGGGCTGGTATTTTTCGGGCTTCTCATGATACTGAACCGCATATTCTATGCTTTTAAGAATGTGAAGACCCCGCTAAAGGTAGCCGGGGCTTCCATACTGGTAAATCTGCTCCTGGACTGGATACTGATAAGATATATGGATGCGGCCGGGCTGGCATTTTCCACTACCCTTGTAGCGGCATTCAATGTAATAGTGCTTCTGGTGATCCTGAGGAAAAAAGTGGGCAGCCTGGGAGCCAGGAGGATAATAGGGTCCTACTGGAAGATAATCCTTTCCACGGGTATGATGGGCATTATAATATACTTTGCCTGGAGATATGTATCGGTATTTGCCTACAGGGGCCTGGCATGGCTGATCCCTATAGTGCTGGCAATGATAGTTATTGGTTCCGGGATATATCTGGGTTTTACCATACTTTTAAGGATGGATGAGGTAAGGTTCGTGATAAATATGCTGAAAGTCCCGGTAAAAAGGCCCGGCAGAAAAGGCAGGGATAATGACAGATAAGAGACTTATAAGGAATTTTTCTATAATAGCCCATATAGACCATGGCAAATCCACCCTGGCAGACAGGATCCTGGAGATCACCAGCACAGTCAGTAAAAGGAAGATGCTGGAGCAGTTTCTTGACGATATGGACCTGGAACGGGAAAGGGGGATAACCATAAAGGCCCATGCTGTAAGGGTCCTTTATAAAGACAGGGACAATAATGAGGAGTATATATTCAACCTCATAGATACGCCGGGGCATGTTGATTTTTCCTATGAGGTCTCCAGGAGCCTGGCTGCCTGCGAGGGGGCGATACTGGTAGTGGATGCCACTCAGGGCATACAGGCACAGACCCTGGCCAATGTATACCTGGCCATGGATAATGAGCTGGAGATAATCCCGGTAATAAACAAGATAGACCTCAAAAGCTCCAGGGCAGACGAAGTTGCCGAAGAGCTGGGAAAGATCCTGGGTGTGGAAAAGAAAGAGATACTCCAGGTGAGCGCAAAGACGGGAGAGGGCATAGACATGGTGCTGGAGAGCATAATAAGCCGCATACCTGCTCCTTCCGGCAGCGGCGAAGCTCCTCTGCAGGCGCTGGTATTTGACAGCCAGTATAATTCCTACCGGGGAGTGGTGGGGCTTATAAGGGTGGTAAACGGCACCCTGGAAAAAGGTATGAAGATAAAGTTCATGGAAGAAAACACGGTATCCGATGTGGAAGAAGTGGGCATATTCGGGCCGGAGATGATAAAAAAGGACGTACTGGCAGCCGGCGAGGTGGGCTATGTGGTAACAGGCGTAAAGGAAGTCGAGAATATTGTGGTGGGCGATACCATAACAACGGCTGATGAGCCGGCCCTAAAAAGCCTGCCTGGCTACAAGAAGCCCAAGCCCATGGTGTATTCCGGGCTTTTCCCCCTGGACGGCGGCGACTATGAGGATTTGAGGGATGCGCTTAATAAGCTGGCTCTTAATGATTCTTCCCTGGATTTCAGTCCGGAATCTTCCACAGCCCTGGGTTTCGGCTTCAGGTGCGGCTTTCTGGGGCTTTTACATATGGAGATAATAAGGGAAAGGCTGAAAAGGGAATATGACCTGCATCTCATAACCACTGCCCCCAATGTGGCTTACCAGTTAACGCTTGCCGACGGTGAAGTCATCGAAGTAAAGAGGCCTTCTGATTTCCCCGACCAGGAAAAGATGATAAAGATCGAGGAGCCTTTTACCGAAGTAACCATAATAACCCCCAAAGAATATATAGGAAAGATAATGAAGCTGGCAGAATCCAAGAGGGGGGATTTTGTGGACATGATATATATGTCCATAGAAAGGGTGGAATTAAAATACATACTTCCCCTTTCCGAGATAATCGTGGATTTCTTTGACCAGCTAAAATCCATTTCTTCAGGTTATGCATCACTTGATTATGAAGTTATAGGATTCGAGGAATCAGACCTGGTAAAACTGGATATACTGGTAGCGGGAGACAGGGTAGACGAATTATCGGTAATAGTCCACAGCGATAATGCATATTATATAGGCAGGGAACTGGCCCTCAGGCTGCGCAAATTAGTCCCCAGGCAGAATTTTGAAGTGCCCATACAGGCGGCCATAGGAAAG
>CAZDXU010000142.1:0-2837 GCA_964509585.1 uncultured Actinomycetota bacterium
TCCCTGGCTACAGTGAACTGCTGAGGCATGCCGGTTAAAAACCTGGCTATGATGTTTTCTTTTTTTACCCCTATCACGGAGTCCCTGGGGCCTACCATGCCTGCATCGGTTATATAGGCTGTGCCGTCTCCCGGGAGTATCCTCTCATCTGCTGTCTGTATGTGGGTATGGGTCCCCAGTACTGCACTTACCCTGCCGTTAAGGTACCAGCCCATTGCCACTTTCTCCGAAGTGACTTCTGCATGCATATCCACTATTATAACCGGGGTCTCTTCTCTCATATATTCCAGTATCCTGTTAACAGTCCTGAAGGGACAATCCATATAATCCACAAATACCCTGCCGCAAAGGTTTATTACTCCCACCTTAAGGTCTCCCAGCTCCTGAAGCTCATAGATATTATATCCCCTTCCCGGCGTGTCGGGAGGATAATTGGCCGGTTTGAGCAGCCTGTATTCCCTGTCCAGAAGATCGTATATCTCCCTTTTCTTGAATACATGGTTTCCTGTTGTTATTACGTCAATACCCATATCCAGCAGGCTATTGCATGTCTTAACTGATATTCCTATGCCGCCGGCAGAATTTTCACCATTGGCAATAACCATGTCAACATCATGTTTTTTCTTAAGATGGTCCAGGTTTCTTTCAATGGCATTTCTCCCTGGTTTGCCTATGATATCCCCTAAAAATAGTACTTTCAAGATAAGCCTTTCTGTGTCTGTTTATATTATCCTTTCAGGATAACTGTATATATTGAATCTGTTTCCCCGGGCATAGCCTATGATAGTAAGACCCAGGTCCCGGGCAAGGACAACTGCGCTGTGAGTCACTGAAGAATTGGTGACCACGGCAGGTATCTTCATCCTTACCGCCTTAAGCACCAGGTCCACTGATATCCTCCCCGAGGTAAATATTATCTTCCGGGTAAACTCCATTCCATTTATTAACATATTTCCTATGATCTTATCCAGGCAGTTGTGCCTGCCTATGTCTTCCCTTACCAGAAGAAGTTCTCCCTGAAGATCGAACAGGGCGGCAGAATGCAGCCCGCCCAGGGCTTTTTTATGCTCCTGGACAGCCAGGTTTTTGCGGTTAAGCCCCAGGATGACTTCCGGCTTTATATTTATATCCGGTCTTATGGGAGCCGGCAATACAGACGCTGCCCTTTCATCAATGCTGCCGCACCCCGGCGGTATATACCCTGCTGGCTGCTTTCTGGCAGGCTCGCTGCCAGTCCTTATTTTTACCTGGATACTATCCACAGATCCTTCTTTATCATTTTTTCCTTCATCGCCGGCGTCGGCATCGCAGACCTCAATAATATCTATACTTTCATAATCATCAACAAATCCCTGGGATAAGATATATCCGGTTGCCAGTTCGGCAGGGTGCTGGGGCGAGCAGGAAAGGACGCATACCTTTTCCTGGTTAAGGTAGAGACTGGCAAATGATTCCCGGGGAATGGTATCATCCTTTGCCTGTCTTTTGCCCCCGGAACTTAATTTCTCTATTTTTACGGTTTTACCTAATCCCAAAATACTATCTTCCAGCTTCCGTCTTCTTCTTTTATAAGCGATACTTCTATATCCTTATACATTTTTTCATCACCGTCATAGGTGTCAATAAGGTCTATGCCTACAGTGGCTATATTATTATTTACTTCCACCCAGTTTATCTCCACCTTGACTATTTCAGTGACATCTTCGAACTCATTTATAAAATCCTTTTCATCCCTGATATTCCTGTCGCTTTCACTGATAAGTGCATATGCCTTTCCATGATCATTTTCCATGATAAGGGCAAAGAAACGGTCCACCACTTCTACGGCAGCATCCATATCGTCGCGGCTGGACAGTCTTTCCGAGATAAATACCTTTGCTTCTTCTGCGGTGCTGCAGCCGGAAAAAGCCGGCAATACCGCAGCCAGTATGGCCATCAAAGCCAGAACAAGCTTTAGCCTGGGGAGCAGACCGGGCATGTATTATCCTTATCTATTTCCATTTTTACAATATCAAGCGACAAATCCCAGATGTCTATATTTATTAGCCCTCTTATCATATCCTTCTTATTTCCGGTGAGGAACTTGAAGGCCTCCGTTGCCTGTACGGAAGCTATTATATATACAGCCGTATTTATTATACCCACGGTATTGCAGTTAAGCACATTTTCATCCCTGGGTTCATCCGGAAACAGGCACTGAAGACATCTTCCCTCGCCGGGAATCACATTGAATACCATGCCGAAGCTTGCAGCCACTGCGCCGAATATAAAGGGGACGCATGACTCTATGCAGGCCTGGTTGATTATATGCCTGGCAGGGAAATTATCTGTACCGTCAAGCACCAGGTCAAAACCCTGGATGAGCCGGCTTATATTGCTCCTGTCTATTTCTTCATAGACCGGCTCGATCTCTATGCCCGAATTTATCTGCTTCAATCTTCTGGCCGCGGCTATAGCTTTAGACGACCTGCTTCTTGCATCCTCTTCCGAGAACAGGAGCTGCCTCTGCAGGTTGCTTTCCTCCACTATGTCCTTATCGATGATGCGGAGCCTTCCTATACCCGCCCTGGCAAGGTTATTGGCAAGTACCGAACCCAGGCCCCCGCAGCCGGCTATGACCGCGCTTGAGCCCATGAGAAACTCCTGTCCCCTGCTGCCTATAGGGGAAAATAATACCTGTCTGGAATAGCGGTTATCCTTATCTCTGAAGTCTGTGTCCAAAAAATCTTTCTAGATCAAAAATAAAAAAGATCCATTAATATGATTATAATTCAAAACCGGATTTAAATGAATTTAAGATTTGGTAGCGGGGATAGGATTTGAACCTATGACCTTCG
>CAZDXU010000143.1:0-7381 GCA_964509585.1 uncultured Actinomycetota bacterium
ATAGCTTTTTCCGATTTGACATCATGCGGGCTGTAAAAAGGAACCAGCTTAAAGGAAGGGTTCTCAAATACCCTCATATGGATATCCTCCATCCTGCGGTATTTCTTTTCCATGGAAAAAAAGTTCTCCAGCAGGATATTGGAAACATCCAGGCCCAGCGATACTATTATATGCGGAGTGCTTATGGATATTTCCTGGACCAGATAGGATATGCAGTTCTTTATATTTGCTGCAGAAGGCCTCTTTTCCTCTATTACATTCCCCCCTTTTTCACTCCTGGGCGTACACTTTACCAGGTAGGTTATATAGGTATCCTTTTTCAGCGACAGCTCTACTTCATCAAGGATGTCCCTTATAAACTGGCCTGAAATATCACCGGTAAAGGGCACCCCCTTTTTTTCCGCACCATCCTTATGGGGAAAATCCGATACCACTATGATGTTGGCTTTGGGTGCTCCTGCACCCGGGACCGGAGTCTTCCGGAGCCTGGCAAGTGTCTTGCATTTCTGACAAGACAGTATCTCAGAATTAAGTTTTTCTATGCTTTCCTTGGCATTTATGGGCATAAAAGATTTCTAGTTTGTTTGTCCGCAGAAAAAGTATACAACATAAAAAAAAATGAGTAAATAAAAAACAAAAATATTACTGCTGCCAGGTATGCCTGGAGCAGGAAGGGTCATTTTTTGCTTTATTTTTACTTTTTTCCTGTTATCATTAATGCAAGCCTTATCAGGCGGTAAGGCGAATATAAACCAGATCCATATGAAAGGAGAAGAGTATGGCAAAATACCAGGAACTGGCAGATGCTATCATAAAGGGCGACAACACAGCATCAAAAGAGCTGGCAGAAAAACTGGTGGCAGACGGAGTGGCTGCAACTGAGATCTTAAACGACGGCCTGGTACCGGGCATGAATGTGGTAGGGGCCAAGTTTAAGGCGAATGAGATGTACATACCCGAGGTGCTTATAGCTGCAAGGGCTATGCATGCGGCAATGGACATCATCAAACCGCTTCTGGCTGAAAGCGGCGAAGAAGGCAGAGGTACCGTGGTGGTGGGAACCGTACAGGGCGACCTCCATGATATCGGGAAGAACCTGGTGGCCATGATGCTTGAAGGCGGAGGATTCCAGGTGGTGGATGCCGGTGTCGACATCCCGGCGGATAAGTTTATAGAGGAAGCAAAGAAATCAAAGGCAAAAGTGATCGGCCTTTCCGCTCTTCTTACAACCACCATGCCTGGCATGAAGGAAGTAATCGAAGCCCTTAGGGCCGATGATGCTACCAAAGACATAAAAGTAATGGTAGGCGGAGCTCCCCTTACCCAGGAATATGCAGATTCCATAGGTGCAGACGGCTATGCGGCTGATGCATCTTCTGCAGTAGACCTGGCGGCAGAGCTCATGGCATGATAGTCTACTGACTGTCAGGACTATTAAATACTGTATTTAATAGGGATATTAAATTGGAAGTGATTATGGGGACATAGCCACTTCCAATTTTTTTGTCATTTTATCCGTTGGGATAATCCCGGTAAAAAAACTATTGTTTTACAAGACGGTCGGCAAAATCCCTTATTTTTTCTTTATATTCTTTTAGCGGACCCTGAAGACCCAGGGCTTCTATCCTGAGATCTCCGGTTACTTTTACCATATTCTTTTTCTTCAGATAAGCATCCATCTTTTTAAGGGCGATGGTGCGGGGATCCATATAGGTAGTGGAAAGTGCATACCTGGTCTTTTCTGCAGGGGGAGTAAATCTCCTTACAAATGACCTTACCCCCAGAGGCAGCATAAACTGCCTGGTGGGCGAGTGGAATAAATAAAGGTCTGCTGCAGGAAGGCTGCCGGGATCAGTTTCCGTGAACCTGAAAAGCTCCACTTCCTGGCCCCTGTCTTTAAGCAGCTGCGAGAGCTCTTCCAGCATCTTCCTGCCATTACCGAATCTTGATTCATATATGATATTTATTTTCATCCTTTTAACCCCTTATTATGATAAAATCCTGTTTCAAGGATTATATCATATAATTATGCAGCAGATATTGGATTAATTTCAAACATTGACACCGTCAGGGAGGGAAGATGAATACTAAGAAATTCACCATACTTCATTCAAATGATATACACGGGGATTTCCTGGCAGAAGTAAAAGAGGGAAAGGGAGACCTTATAGGGGGACTCTCCCTTCTTTCCGGATATATAAACAGTGTCAGGGAGGAAGAGGAAAATGTCCTTTATCTAATCTCGGGGGATATGGTGCAGGGGTCCCTTATAGACCTGGAATACAAGGGGGTCTCTACTATCGAGATAATGAATTACCTGGCCCCGGATGTGGTATCCCTGGGAAACCATGAGCTGGATTACGGCCTGCCCCACCTCCTGTTTCTGGAAAAGATAGCCAATTTTCCCCTGGTAAACGCCAACCTCTATGTCAAGAAATACAATAAAAGGCTTATGCTTCCCTATATAATATTAAAAAAGGCAGGATTTGATATCCTGTTTACCGGCATAATAACCGACAAAGTGCTGGCATCCATAAAGCAGGACGAGCTCATCGGGAGCTTTATATCCCTGGAGGAGGCCAGCTCTGAAGTAGGCAAGATAACCAATGCCTATAAGAATGATGATATAGACCTCACCATCCTGCTTACCCATATCGGTTTCGAATCTGATATGGAGCTGGCGAAGATGCTCAAACCGGAGTGGGGCGTGGACCTTATCATAGGGGGCCATTCCCATACCATCCTGGAAAGGCCTGAGAAAGTAAACAATATCCTTATAGCACAGGCAGGCGTGGGTTCTGACCAGGTAGGCAGGTTTGATATTGTAGTGGATGACGACACAAACAGCATAGTTGAGTATAAGTGGAAACTCATCCCCATAAACAGCAGCCTGGCAGAACCGGACAGTAAACTGCAGGATTATATAGATTCCTTCAGGGAAGCCGTAGACAGGAAGTACAGCACCATTATCTGCAAGATGGCAAAGAAACTCACCCATCCCCTGAGGGAAGAAGAGACCACCCTGGGAAACCTGGTAGCGGATGCATTTGCAGGATCAGCCCAGTCTGATATTGCACTTGTAGGAAGCGGCTCCATAAGGGTGAAGGAATTGGGGCCGCTGGTAACCTTGAAGGATTTCAGGGCCTGTTTTCCCTATGATGATTTCCTTAACAGGTATACCGTGGCCGGGAAAATATTAAAGCAGATATTCAGCTATATAATGAGGCCCGATAACCGGGACGGCGAAGGGGAGTGCTACCAGGTAAACGGGTCATTGAGAGTAGTATACGATGACAGGGATTCCCGCCTGGAGAGCATATCAGTAAATGGTGAACCAGTGGATGACAGCAGGCTTTATACCATTGCCCTTCAGGGATATCATTTCAATAATTCAAGTGATTATTTGGGAATAACCAATGAGGAACTCCTGGAAAGCGGGAAACATAAGGTGATAACCACATCGGCCCAGGAAGTGCTGGAAGAGTTCCTGCGGAACAACCAGAATATATCAAGGAAAATAGAAGGAAGGCTGGTATATAAATAGGTTCCCGGCCTATAAAAATATTGTATTGGGCTTTTATATATAATAGAATGATTTTAGCAATGGCACCAGGACTTCTATTTACCTGGGGCGGCAATTTTTCAAAAAAACAGCATTCGAAAGAGGAGGCATATCATGAAGATATTTTCCAGGCTGGCAGATCTCTTAAAGGCCAATGTCAATGACCTGATCGACAGGGCAGAAGATCCGGAAAAGATGGTAAAACAGATAATAATCGATATGGAGGAACAGCTTCAGAAGGCTGTGCAGGGACTGGGGACAGTCATGGCCAGCGAGAGGCAGATGGAAAAGCAGCTTAATGCATCCAGGGAAGGATCACAGATGTGGGAGAAAAGGGCCAAGGATGCCCTGGAGGCTGGAGATGAAGACCTGGCCAGGAAAGCTCTGGCAAAGAAGATCGAAGCAGATGAGGATGTAAAACAGTATGAGGAGATCCATGAAGGCATATCCAACCAGCTTAGCGTTCTCAGGGGACAGGTTGACATACTTAAGGAAAAACTGTTAGAAGCCCGTACCAGGCAGTCTATGATAATAGCCAGGGACAAAGTAGCAGATGCCAGGAAAGCAGTTGCCGGTGCCGTAGGGGACCTGGACAGCTCCGGGGTATTTGCCAAGATGGACAAGATGGAAAGAAAAGTAGCCGAAAAGGAAGCCCAGGCAGACGCCGCTTATGATATCTCCGGGCTGGAAGGATCAGAGGAAGACCCGTTTGAAAAGCTGGAGGATAAGAAAGCTCTTGATGACGAGATGGCACGCCTGAAAAAAGAATTGGGCAAATAATAGGGAAAGCAGCATCTGATGTTACAATATATAATAGGAGCATTACTGATCCTGGGCGGTGCGGCGCTTAGCTTCTTTGTACCCAGGAAAATAAATTCAAGGAATATTGAGATAAAATTCATGCAGACAACTCCCATAGGGGAGCTGAAGGCATTGCTGGATCATAATGAAAAGGAAGGACTGCAGGGATACCGGCATTATGTGGAAGTAAAAGGAAGCGCCGGTTCGGACAGTCCTGAAGAGACCCCCTATTCCAAAAGGGATGTGGCTTATTACCAGTCATATCTTTACCAGGTCTACGAAGAAGTGCATACATTCAGGGATGACAAGGGACGCACTCGCAGGCAGGTAGTGAAAAAAGAGTCGGAGATGGCCAGCCAGAAGAGTTCCAATCCCATAACCATAAATGACAGGCAGACCGGAGATAAGGTTTACCTGGATGTCAGCCAGTCAGGCCTGAAACTGGAGACTTTGAAGACACTTGACAGGTTTGAACCTGTAAATAATATGAAAAAATATGATTTTTTCAGCGGCATCAGGTTTAGCAATATGGGGTCAAGGACCCTGGGGTTCAGGATGCTGGAAAAGACCATACCCCTGGGCAGGCAGCTTTACCTTTTGGGGGAAGCCTGGCTTGAAGGCAACAGGATACAGATGGGAAAGCCCGGGGAAAAGGACAAACCATTTATAGTATCAGTCAGGAGCGAAGAGGACATAGTGCAGTCCAATGCCAAAAATTCCAGGGCAGCCCTTATTATAGGGATACTTATAGCAGTTGCAGGCATAGCTGTTATGATATTTCTAAGATAATAATGAGCATCTGTATATATTGACATAGGATCCGGGAGCAGCATATAACAGCATGGTGGTTATTTTGAACCGATGAAACGGAACGATAAAAAACAATCCTTATTGGATTGTTTTTTCGGTATCAGCTTCCGGCGGATATATCCCGGAGCATGCCCTATATCCTGTATCACTTCTTCCTTAAGGTCAAGAATATCAATGTGCAGGCCTGATCCTGGTTACCGGACAGGCTCCCGGTCAGTCAATTATTTCTTATTATTTGCCAATGATACAGGTAAAGGCATGTCGACCAGTTAAAGTAATATCAATAATAAAGTATTACTTGAAATAAAGTAATATAATCATTATAATAATACAAATAATTGATTATGATGATAATAAGGTGACAGAATATGTCCAGGATCACACAGAAGGGTCAGGTAACGATCCCAAAAGAGATAAGGGATAGAATGGGAATAAGGCCGAATGATATTGGAGAATTTACTATAAGGGAAAATAGTGTTATTTTCACTTTCAAAAAAGGGACTTTGCTGGATGCACATAAAAAAAGGACCAGTAAAAAATACGACATCCACAAAAGCCGCCAGACTATGGAGAAAGACATTGCCGGAAGAAACATAAAGGAGTTTGAATGATCTTCCTGGATACAAACGTATTTATTAGATATTTTGAACAGGAAGATGAAGATAAGGCCCTGAGCGTAGAAAGATTATTTAAGAGATTGATTGATGGCGAGATCAATTGTTTTACAAACAGTATGGTCATTGCAGAGATTGTATGGGTCCTGGAAAAATATTATGAATGGGAAAAGAATGAGGTGTGTGAAAACATAGAGCTGATACTCAATACTCCCAATATCAGGGTAACAAATAAAAACATCATAAAAAATGCTGTCAATACTTATAGGAATTCCAATATAGATTATATTGACTCATATAACCATGCTTATATAAAAGCACATAATGCTTCGCAGATCTATTCATATGACACACATTATGACAGACTGGAAGATATAGAAAGACTTACACCCTGAATAATCAATTACGACCCTATTTCTTTAAAAAGGTTGGCCATCTCTATGGCTCCCAGGGCAGCTTCCCAGCCCTTATTGCCCTTCCTGGCGCCGGCGCGGTCTATGGCCTGCTCCAGGCTATCGGGAGTGATGACGCCAAAAGATACCGGGATATTAAGGTCCAGGCTTATTTTTGCTGCGCCCTTTATTGATTCATTGGATATATACTGGTTATGGGATGTATCGCCTTTTATCACTGACCCCAGGCAGATGAGGGCATCATATTTTTTTGTCTCTGCCATTACTTTGAGCGCCATAGGGATCTCAAATGCTCCTGGGACCCAGGCGGTCTCCACATTATCCTCAGGGCAGCCATGCCTTTTCAGGCAGTCCATGGCTCCATCCAGCAGCCTGGATGTTATAAAGTCATTGAACCTGCCTGCAACTATGCCTATCCTCAGTTTCGATGCATCCAGTTTTCCTTCATATGTTTTCATCTTCTATCCTTTCTATTGTGTTAATAAAATATTGACCGGTCATCAATCCAGCATATGATCAAGTTTTTCCTTCTTAGTTCTGAGATATCTCTTATTATTCTTATTGGGGGCTATCTTTATGGGCACCCTTTCCTTTATCCTGAGTCCATAGCCTTCAAGTCCGACTATCTTCTTGGGATTATTGGTCATAAGCCTTATGGTGGAAAGACCCAGGTCTGATAGGATCTGGGCCCCTATGCCGTAATCCCGTAGGTCTGCTTCGAAGCCCAGGTGCAGGTTTGCTTCCACCGTATCCATGCCTTTTTCCTGTAGTTCATAAGCCCTCATCTTGTTGCACAGGCCTATTCCCCTGCCTTCCTGGGCCATATACAAAAGGACTCCCATGCCTTCGGCATTTATCATCTTAAAAGCGCTGTCCAGCTGGCCGCCGCAGTCACATCTCATAGATCCGAAAGTATCCCCGGTAAGGCACTGGGAATGCACCCTTACCAGTACATCCTTCTTATTCATGATATCTCCCTTTATAAAGGCGATATGGGTCTCGGGGCTGATGGTAGACCTGTAGGTGGCTGTCCTGAAATCACCCCATTTGGTGGGAAGTGTGATCTCGGCCACCTTTTCTATCAGTTTTTCCTTTTTCTTCCGGTATCTTATGAGTTCTTCTATAGTCACTATACTCAGGCCGCGGCCTTTGGAAATATTCACAAGATCCGGAAGCAGCGC
>CAZDXU010000144.1:0-9209 GCA_964509585.1 uncultured Actinomycetota bacterium
CTTATCGATTCCATGCTTTCAGACGGCCTGGTCGACACTTTTGAAAAAGAGCATATGGGTCTTACAGCGGAGCGCATTGCGAAAAAATACAATATTTCCCGCAGTGAACAGGACCAGTTTGCATTTATAAGCCACAAAAGGTTTTTTGAGGCAAAAGAAAAGAAGATATATGATGATGAGATCATAAAGACCGGCGAGCTTGCATATGATGAACATCCCAGGAAAGATACTCAGATGGAAAAACTGGCTTCCTTAAAGCCTGCTTTTTCCCGGGACGGAACAGTTACCGCCGGTAATGCTTCCGGCATAAATGACGGTGCGGCGATGCTTCTGGTATGCAGCGAGGCATATGCCAGGAGAGAAGGACTGGATGTGATGGCAGTGGTGGGAAGCAGCGCCAGCATAGGCTGCGACTGGAGATTTATGGGCCTGGGCCCGGTATATTCTACCAGGAAGCTTTGCCGGGAACATGATCTTGATATTAATGATTTTGATACCATTGAGTTAAATGAGGCATTTGCATCCCAGGCACTGGCATGCATAAGAGAGCTGGACATAGACAGGGAAAAAGTAAACCCTGACGGGGGCGCCATAGCCCTGGGCCATCCCATCGGTGCCAGCGGCGCCCGCCTTGTAGTACACCTGGCATCAAGGATAAAACAGGGGCTCTCCAGGAAAGCACTGGCCACCCTGTGCATAGGCGGCGGAATGGGCTCTTCCATGGTACTGGAAAGCTACTGATCATCATGTGAGCCGGTTTATCCAATTATCCTCAGTATTTTGGAGCCCGGGTTTTTACCTGCTTTGAGGTCCGCAATGGTCTGATTAGCGTTTTCCAGCCCCCGGCGGCAGAAGCTGCACACACCGCAGCTGGAAAAGATCCAGGTAGCGCCGGCCCGGCAGCCTTTCTTAAACTTTGTCACCCCGCTGCCTATATCCTCAACTATTCCCACAGGCTGTTGTCCCGGGATCACGGGAAGCCGGGGAGGGGCTATCCTTCCTTCGATCTGGTCAAGTTCTGTATGGCATACTCCGCAGGCTGTTATCCTTATCAGTATCTCATCCGGTCCGGGGCCGGGTACGGGAACGTCGGACAGCTGCAGGGGCAGAGATCCTCCAGTTTTTGCAGCCGGCCGGGCACTTATGTCTCCCGTATCTATCCTGCCAGTCCGGTTTAATAACATTGCCTTCATAAAGCCTGCCTGCTTTCTATTTTTGTATTTAGTAACTATTTTATTTGATTATAAGATTAAGGCAAATAGAAGCAGCTGTCAGAGTAAATACCCACAGAGATGGGCATAAAAAGATATATTTATTGCATTAAATAGACATAAATGGTAATTTATTACCATGAGATTTGAAAAATTATTAAGATTATTAGACGGAGAACCATTATTTAGATCATCATTGCTGTTGACTGATGATTTATCGGTCAATTCTATGCGAAAACAGTTGTCAAGATGGGTATCAAAAGGAAAGATCATACAATTAAAGAGAGGGCTATATGCTGTTGCCAGTCCATATAGAGTTAAGGAACTGCATCCGTTTCTGATAGCGAATATGTTAAAAAGGGCGTCCTATGTCAGCCTTCAATCAGCTTTAGAGTATTATGGAATGATCCCGGAATATGTCCCGACAGTGACAAGCGTCACCACTGGAAGGCCCGGAGTAATAGGATCAGCTTTTGGAAGATATCAATACAGGCATATAAAAAAAAGATTTTTCTGGGGATATATTAAAACTGAAGTGATCAAGGATACTGAAGTATTTATTGCAGAACCTGAAAAAGCTTTGCTGGACCTTATTTATCTGAACCCTTACGCAGAAAAAAAAGAATTCCTCAAAGAATTGAGACTGCAGAATACTGAAAAGATCAATATTGGGAAAATGACTGAATTCATCAAAAGATCAGGGGTTCAAAAACTGCAAAGAGCATTGGGATCTATTGTAAAAATAATCAAGGAAGAGCAATGAAAGATTATCTTCGGAGTATTATAGCAGAAAAATCAAATATCCTTCTTAGGAGGAGCGTTGTTAGGGAATATCTTCAGGCACGCATAATACAAAGCATGCAGGATAGTAAAGCATTCTTAAAAATGGCTTTTTTGGGAGGAACGTCCCTGCGTTTCCTGTATTCAATACCAAGGTATTCTGAAGACCTGGATTTTTCTCTACTTCCTGATAAAAATATCGATTTTGCTAATCTGATTAACAGGATTACCAGGGATCTCGAAGCAGAGGACTATTTGATAAAAATAAAAAAGACAAAACCAAAGATCGTCTTATCTTCTTTTATAAAATTTCCATATCTTTTATATGAATTGGGTATTTCACCGCATAGGGATGAGACTATATCAGTAAAAATCGAGATAGATACAAATCCCCCCTGCGGGGAGATCACAGAGACTACCCTTATCAGGAAGTATGTTACATTAAACATCCTCCACTACGACAGATCTTCTCTTTTTGCTGGGAAACTCCATGCGATCCTTAACAGGAATTATACAAAGGGTAGAGATCTATTTGATCTTATATGGATACTTTCAGGTTCAGAATGGCCGGAACCAAATTACATCTTACTTAATAATGCATTAGGTCAGACAGGTTGGAGCGGTCCCAAAGTGGATGTAAATAACTGGAAAGAGGTAATTAAAGGCCATATAAGTAATATTAATTGGAAGCAGGTATCCGCGGATGTACTGCCATTTTTGGAGCGTGAAGGAGATATGTATTTACTTACATGGGAAAACTGTAAAGCCCTCCTGGATAGATTCTGAAAAATCGATATGACCTGTTACTTTTCAATCTGTCAGTGCATTCTTTAATCCCCATAATTGCAAAAGGCAAATGGGATGATCTGACCGGTCAATAAAAATATCTTGACAGGGATCTTTAACCGGCATAGAATGTGAATCAATAGTCATATATTAGAAAGGATCTAATTGCCCAAGGAGACTTTTTATAACCTTCCGGACCACAAGAGGAGGAATATAGAAAAGACAGCCATAGGAGAGTTTGCAGAATATGGCTATGATAAGGCCAGCGTCACCAGGATGGTGGAAAACTGCAGTATTGCCAAGGGCAGTTTCTACCAGTACTTTGACGACAAGAAAGACCTTTATTTCTACCTGATCGCCAGGGTGGGCGAAAAAAAAGCAGAAGCGCTGGCTCCGGTCATAGAGAGAAGCAGGGAATATGACTTCTTCGGCCTGATAAGGGAACTGTTTGCGGAAGGGCTGAAGTTTGCCGCCAGTAATCCGGAGATAACCATGATGGGGGACTGGCTTTTTAAAAATCGGGAACATCCCATATACAAGGAGTTGGTGGGGACAGGAAAGCAAAATGCCAGGAACATATATACAGAGCTTCTTAAGACAGCCGTTAGAAAGAAAGAAGTGAGGGCAGATATGGATATAGATTTTATAAGCCATACCTTATCGACACTCAGCATTAGTTCCATAGAGTATTATTTCCAGACCCGGGAAGGCAAAAAAGCAAAGGTCAGGAAATTTGACGAGAATATGATGGACACCATAGATCTTTTGATAGATTTTTTAAAACGGGGCATAGGGACCAGGGAAAGGAAGGTTGCCGGTTATGATAAAAGTTAAGGGGCTGTATCATTCTTACCTGAATAATAGTGATTATGCAGTCAGGGATGTTAATTTTGAAGTCGATAAGGGTGAGGTATTTGGTTTCCTGGGTCCTTCAGGCGCAGGAAAATCCACTACCCAGGGCATACTTACGGGGCTGCTGCAGCTGCAGAAAGGGGATGTGACCGTGGCCGGATATGACGTCAAGAAGCTTAAGAGAAAGATGTTTAACAGGATCGGGATGTCTTTTGAGCAGTCCAATGTCTACAGCAAGATGACAGCCAGGGAAAACCTGAGCTTTTACAGGAGGCTGTTTGATGTGGAGACCAGGGACCCGGATGAGCTTATTGAGCTGGTAGGGCTTAAGGGCAAGGAAAACATAAGGACCGAAGAATTCTCCAAAGGCATGAAGCACAGGCTGACCTTTGCCCGGTCCATGATAAATAATCCCACCATGTGGTTCCTGGATGAACCCACTACAGGGCTTGACCCGGCTATTGCAGCCACAATAAAGGATATAATAAAGAGCCGGAACAGGGAAGGCGTGACCGTATTCCTTACCACCCATAATATGTTTATTGCCGAGGAGCTCTGCCACCGGGTGGCATTTATCGTAGACGGCGAGATAAAACTTATCGACTCGCCTAAAAACCTCAAACTGCAGTACGGGGAGAAACTGGTGGAAGTGGAATACTCCCATAATGGCCAGGTGAAAAAAGATTGCTTTTCCACGGTCATAGACAGGGATAAAGACGCGCTGGAAAAGATCATAAGGGAAAATGAGATAATAACCATGCACACCAAGGAAGCCAATTTGGAACAGATCTTTATAAAAGTCACCGGAAGGGGGCTTGCCTGATATGAAACTATGGAGCAGTTTCAAAAAAGAGCTCATACTGGCTTCCAGGGGTTTCTATTTCTATGTGGAATTGGGTTTTGCCATTGTCTTGATGCTGGTAGTCTTATTTGCCATCCCGGAAAACTTCAGCACTACTACAGTAGAGTATCTCCACCTGGACCTTCCCCGGCAGGCACAGGAGATGTTTTTAAATTCCCTCCTGGAAGAAGATCCCGGCAGCAGTCCTGAGGCGGTAGAGTTGGAGGCTGGCGGAAATATATATAAGGCCAAACTTATCCGGACGGAGGAGCAGGAGATCTATATACTGGATAGTGAAGAAGCGGTAAGGGAAGTGGCTGATTCAGAAAGGAACCCGGGTGCAGTTGTAACACTGGATGGTCAAAACAGGCTGTTTTACAGGTATTACCTGCAGGGATATGAATCCGAAAGACTGAAAAACCTGCTGCTGATCGTGCTTAATGAAAGCAGCGAAATGCTGCAGCAGCGCATAGATGAACAGGAAGTACGCTCGCTTACTTCCGGATTTGAGCCGCTGTCAGACAGGGAAAACACACTGCCGCCAATAGTGGCTTTTTCCGGCAGCCTTATGGGCATGTTTGTAATGGCCGCCTATGTCTTCCTGGATAAGAAGGAAGGAGTTATAGAGGCATACGCGGTAACTTCCTCTTCTGTAGGGACATATATCCTGAGCAAGGTCTTTGTCCTTCTTCTTACTACAATGATATCCGGACTTATAATAATAATGCCGGTAATGGGGTTTACCATAAACTACGGGCTGGTCATACTGCTGCTATTGGCTACCGGGTTCTTTGCTTCGGTGGTGGGCCTGCTGGTGGCAAGCTTCCACGATAATATGACCAGGGCATTCGGGGTCATATATCTTCTGTTCTTTGTCCTGATGATCCCCGGCATTGCCTATTTTATTCCCGGGTGGGATCCGTTCTGGGTAAAGATCATACCCACATATCCCATACTTCAGGCCTTTAAGGAGATAATCCTTCCCTCGGGAGATACAGCATACCCCCTGTATACCAGTGCCGGATTCCTGGCAGCAGGGGCGGTATTGTTTGTTTTGACAGATATCCGGTTCAAGAGGACACTCAGGGTATAGGGGGATATACATGCTAAAAAGAATATGGTTTATATTTATAAGGGACATAAGGATAAACTTCAGGGAGCTTATGACTATCTATATGCTGGCCATACCCCTTATACTTGCAGTTGGTATAAATTTTCTATCGCCCAGCATAAATGATACCAGTGTCAACCTGGCTCTGGTAGATGGGGAGAACCAGGAGCAGGCCCGTTATTTTGACGATTTTGCCCATGTAGAGCTTCTGGCCGGCAAGCAGGAAGTCGAGCAAAGGGTAGGCGCCAGGGATGATGTGGTAGGGGTGCTTTCCAGCGGCGGCAGCTATTATATACTGACACAGGGAAATGAGCCGGGATCAGTAGTAGAGTATGCCAAACTGCTGAATGTATTGTATGAATCAGACGTCCAGCTGGAGGATGCCAGGTCAGAGATAGTAGAGTTCGGCAGGACAGTCCCGCCGGTTAAGAAAATGCTGGTAAATACTTTGCTGCTGCTTATCTGCATGCTGGCCGGCATGCTCATATCCATAAATATACTGGAAGAAAAGGTGGACCAGACGGTGGCAGCCATAAATGTGACCCCTACCTCCAGGAGGGCCTTTATAATGGGCAAGGGTTTTACAGGAATAGTTGTGGCTATTGTCTCATCCATAGCTGTCATCTTTATAACCGGCTTCTATTGGGTAAACCTGGGCCAGGCTGCCCTGGTGGTCCTTTCGGTTACCATGATAAGCCTCATAATAGGATTCCTGCAGGGCCTTAACAGTGATGACTTCATGGAGGCTGCCGGCAGCGTAAAGCTGCTTTTCCTCCCCATGGCAGGATCCATTGCCGGATATGAATTTGTAAAGGGTAACTGGCAGATATTCTTTTACTGGTCTCCCTTCTACTGGGCATACCGGGCAAATGACCTGATATTGTCACAGAGCGGCACCTGGCCCCAGCTGATACTGTATGTGGGGATAATCGCAGTTATATGCGCTATAATATATGCCCTGCTGGCGCCCAGGATCGTAAAGGGACTGCAGTGATATAATACTTTATAATAAAACAGTATATTGCGAGGAGGGACACCATGGGTTATCTAATAGGAGGCATAGCCTGTTTGATATATGCAGCTATTGTATACATCATAGCCATTAAAAAGCCGCCGCCCATAATGAGGATAATCAAGAAGAAGCTGGGCGGCAGGATAAGCGATAACGGGGCAGCCATTGCGGCCCATGTATTTGCCAGCCTTGTCCTGGCAGGGGGGATAGCATTGTTTATTCTTTACGGGGTAAGATGATATGAGATACAGGGTCACAGGAAAACAGGAAAGCTCGAAGATGTGCTTTATATGCGGCAAGAAGAATGATGCAGGACTTAAGGCTTCTTTCTATGAGACGGAGAAGGATGAACTAATCGCCATCTTCAGGCCGGGACAGGAGCACCAGAGCTATCCCGGAAGACTTCATGGAGGCATAGCCGCTGCCATACTGGATGAGACCATAGGACGCAATATCAATATGGGAAGGGACGGGGATGTCTGGGGTGTGACCCTGGAATTCAGCATCAAGTATAAAAAGCCTATACCCCTGGAAGAAGATATAAAAGTAGTGACCAGGCTTACCGAAGAAAATAGAAGGATTTTTAAGGGAGAGGGAGAGATAGTACTTCCTGACGGCAGTATTGCCGCTACAGGAAAAGGCAGGTATCTAAAACTTCCTATTGGAAAGATTGCCGACTTTGATCTGGAGGAAAATGAATGGGTGCGCCGAGAAAAGCATATAAGTTCTTGTTGGTGAAAGTCCAATCCGGGCAAAGGCTAGCCACCAGCCCGGTACCGAATCCTGCATTTAGGGAGGTAACAAACTAGATGGAGCCAGGAAAAGGGATATACCGAGCCGTAGCAAAAGCGAACACGGAAAGCCCCGAAATCTTCCATCATTCCGGTGGCCGATACTGTTCATTTAGTAGCAGGCAGAACTCTTACAGCCGCACAGAGCAAGGATGTAAGGGCCCGGCGGGGTCTAAGGTGACAGCGAGGTATAAAGAAGAGCTTATGATGAACTCGGGAGAGCCGGTACAATCCCGCAAAGATTCTGCTATCAAGCCTATAGACGGCAAGACAGCAGAAGTCATGTGCCGGCAGTCGGACTATCCCATAGTATCGGGGAAACCTGCCAAAACAGGTGGAGAGAAGGGGATAGCAGCTAATACAGGAAAGGTAAGGGAAACACCTTCCGGACACAGAACCGGGCCAAAGGTGAGAACAAAACTTGCAATTCTAACCAAGCGGGCAAAAGAAAATCCAAAGGCCAGATTTACATCACTGGCCCACCTAATGACAGAGGATTTTCTTATGATGTGTTTCCGGGAGCTTAAAAGGGATAAAGCTTCAGGGATAGACAGGGTAAGTGTTGAAGAGTACGGAAGCGGCTTAGAGGAAAACATCAGGGATTTAGTTAAAAGGCTAAAGACGAAAAGCTACAGACCCAAACCGGCAAGAAGGACATATATCCCCAAAGCCGGGGGAAAAGTAAGGCCTCTGGGCATACCGACTGTAGAGGATAAGATTGTGCAGGCAGCCATAGCTAAAATCCTTGAGTCCATCTTCGAGGCCGACTTTTCTGATGTATCTTTCGGATTCCGTCCCAAGAAAAGCTGCCACGACGCCTTGGACTTTCTGGATAAGGTAGTGATGAGAGAACCTGTAAACTATATTGTGGATATGGATATAGAAAAGTTCTTTGATACCGTAGACCACAAATGGCTTACAAGGTGTCTTGAGCAGAGAATAGCCGATACCGCCATTCTCCGGGTAATCTCCCGTATGCTAAAGGCAGGTATAGTAGAAGAAGGTAAATACATAAGACAGGACACAGGCACTCCTCAGGGCAGTGTCTTAAGTCCGCTTCTTGCAAATATCTACCTTCACTTTGTCCTTGACCTCTGGTTTGAGAAAGTGGCATCAAAGAGGTTTAAAGGATATACAGCTCTTATCCGCTATTGCGATGATTTCATTGTAGCATTTCAGAGCGGAAGTGAGGCAGAGATATTTGCCGGCATGCTGAGGGAAAGACTTGCAAAGTTTGGTCTAAAGCTAAACAGGGAAAAATCACAGATAATAGCCTTTGGAAGACATACATGGCAGAAGGCACAGAAGAAAGGCCCAAAACCCGAAGTGTTTGATTTTCTGGGATTTACCCATTTCTGCGATAAGACAAGGAAAGGCAAGTTCAAACTGGGGCGAAAGACAGCAAAAGCCAAGTTCAGACAGAAGATAAAGGAGATGAACCTCTGGCTGAAGAAGGTAAGGAATCTGGTAAAGCTTAAGGTATGGTGGAAAGTGTTTAGAATCAAACTATTGGGCCATTACCGCTATTATGGTATAAGCGGTAACTACAGGGAGCTTAAAAGGTTCTATATACTGGCCCTAAAGCTGGCCTATAAGTGGATAAACAGACGAAGCCAGAAGAAGAGCTTCAATCTAGCACAATACGCCAACTTCCTTAAGTATAACCCGTTGCCTGAACCGAAGATATATCATTTAACATATACCTTGTCCCCGTAAGTGGGAATGTATTACTGAGGAGCCGTATGAGGGAAATCCTCACGTACGGTTCTGAGAGGGACATTAATAATTTAACAGAAAGGATTTAAAAGATGTCTACTCAACAAAA
>CAZDXU010000145.1:0-11379 GCA_964509585.1 uncultured Actinomycetota bacterium
TCCGCAACGCTCACCACCATGGTTTTTGACCACAGCAGCTTACGGTGGTTTGAAGCCTGCTCCTGCAAGCCGGCTTCGAGGGGCCCTCCCTCATCTTCGGTCAAGCATGGCGCAGAGCTCAGGGAGCTCTACTCCTTCTTGGCGCACTATCATCGGGCATGTCGCTTATAGAATCCCTGGTGGTGCTGGAGAGCCAGACTTCCAGCGAAAAGTTCCAGAAGATAATCTCACAGGTAAGGATGGATATAGAATCCGGCTTCAGCCTGTCAGAGGCAATGGGCAAGCACCGTGTTTTCTCCAAACTCTATATAAGCCTGATCCGCGCCGGCGAGACCGGGGGTGTCCTGGACCAGTCTATGGAAAACCTGGCAGAATTTTTGGAAAAGGATGAAAGGGTGAGGCTGCAGGTCAGGAATAAGACAGCATATCCAAAATTTGTCCTTGGTTTTGCCGTGATCATCACCCTGGTAATAATAATTTTCCTGGTCCCTACTTTCAAGGAGATATATGACGACCTGGGCGTACAGCTTCCAGCTATGACCCGGGCAGTGATATGGGTAGGTGACCTGTTTAAAAATATATTTTTCTACCTTTTCATCATTGTTGCAGGCGTAGGAGGCAGGTTTCTTTTCAGGTGGTATAGGAAAACCCCCAATGGCGCCAGGACTATAGATACCATAAGGATAAAGATACCCAAGATGGGCGATATCATAAAGAAGATGGCGCTTTCCCGCTTTGCCAGATACCTGGGAACGCTGATGGCTGCCGGCGTGCCCATACTGTCAGCCCTGGATATCGTAAAGGGAGTGACTGATAATGTACTTATCGACAGTGCCATCTCCGATATAAAGGAAAATATCCGCAAAGGGGAGAACATCTCCACCCCGATGTCCCAGTACAGTATATTTCCATCTATGATGGTCCAGATGACAGCCGTGGGAGAAAAGACCGGTACCCTGGATACCAATTTGGTAAAAATATCTGATTTTTATGATTCAGAAGTCGAGAATTCCATCGAGATCCTGCTTACCATACTTGAGCCCATGATGCTTTTGGTGGTAGCGCTTCTGGTGGGCACCATAGTGATTTCCATGTACCTGCCCCTATTTAACATCTACCAGGCAATGTAAAATAAACAGGGATGTATCAGATGAAGCCAGTTGATCAGTATGAAAAGCCTGTAGAAGAACTTGTAGCCATATACCAGAGATCAGGCGATTCCGGCATACTGGAAAAAATAATAGATAAAAACCGGAGATTATTATTTAGTATCGCAAAAAAATATAAGAACCCGGGACATGATCTTGAAGACCTGATGCAGATGGCATATACCGGGCTCCTGGTGGCTGTCAACCGGTTTAAAATTCAGAAGAACAACAAGTTTTCAACTTTTGCCTATTACTGTATAAATGGCGAGATACTTCACAATCTCAGGGATAATGACCTCATAAGGATACCCAGATGGCTGCAGAAATTGAATGCTATATTAAACCGCTTTGTCCGTGATTTTAAGGCAGGAAAGGGAAGATACCCCACCAGAGAAGAGATATCATCAGGGATCAATATCTCCCTGGAGAGTGTGGATGAGATATTAAGAGCCAGGGAGGCCTCTTTTTACAGCGGCAATTCCCAAAATGGTCATGGCAATGATGAAGAAATAATAGACAGGAGCCTTATAAGGTCAAGGTCTCCCAAAAGCTTTGAGCTGGTCATGGAAGACAGGATAGTCCTTTGGGATGCTATTGACAGGTTAAAATCCATTAATAAAAAAATACTGGTCCTTAAATATTTCTTCGGTCTTTCACAGGAAGAGATAGGAAAGAAGACTGGACTTTCCCAGAGGACTGTCTCCCGCAAGCTGAAAGATTCCCTGGATGAGATAAGGGAAGACTTTAACTAATACCGCAGAGTCTCTGCCTTCAAAATCATTCATATATAATTAATATAAATTTCTACAATTATATTATTAAAATAAAATACACAATAATGAATTAAATATTTTATTATTTTTTATTGACATATATTAATAATAATAATATACTAAATATAATAAATTGATATATTTTTATAAAATTTTTTTATAAATATATGTCTAAAATAATTAATTATGGGTATAATTAATTAATGTAAGAAAAAACATAGCAACAAGGAGGAAAAGACATGAAATGGTTCTATAACAGGATCTACAGGAAGGACAAAGGTTTCACACTGGTGGAATTGATGGTAGTAATCATCATACTTGCCGTGCTTACGGGTATAGCCATACCCAGCTACCTGGCACTGAGGGACAGGGCCAGGATACAGGCAACCAGGTCCGAGATGCAGAATATTGCTACGGCGATTGCGGTATATGAGGCAGATATTGGTTCATATCCCGCTACTACCATGGCTGAACTCATAGATGCCCTTGAAGCAGATGCAGTAGGGGGAGACGGCGCATATATGGCAAATGTACCGGCAAATGATGCATGGGGAAATGCGTACACTTACACTCTGGCTGCTGGATCATATACTCTCACAAGCACAGGTGGCGGTGGTGAGGGAGACTCCATAAGCATTGTAGACGGTGCATTTTCGGGTGAATAATTGAATAAAAAAAAGGGCGGCCAGTCCGCCCTTTTTTTTTGCCTTTTTTTTAATTGTCTTAAAAATAAAGAATTTTTACTGATCCTGGGCCTTTGAATATTATTTTTTATCATTATTTTGACTGGATAATAAAAAAATGTTAATATACAAAAGTATATTTATTATTATATATTTTTATTAAATTTGTATAATTCATATAAATCTTAGTATAATAGCAGTCAATTTAATAAAAACATAGCCAAATAATAGCAATATAGATTAAATAAAAGCAGCTAAAATAGTAGCAAGATATGGAGCCTCTGAATATAATATTTTATATAGTATTCTTTATTACAGGACTGGCAGCAGGAAGTTTCCTGGAAGTGGCAGTATACAGGATCCCCAGGAAAATATCCATAATCAGGCCCAGGTCCTATTGCCCGCAGTGCAAAAAGACAATCGCCTTTTATGATAATGTACCACTACTTTCATACCTCATGCTTAAGGGAAGGTGCAGGAACTGCAGGGTAAAAATACCTATTACTTCTTTTTTTGTAGAGCTGCTTACAGGACTTTTGTTTGTACTTAATTACCTTTTCTTCGGCATCAGCCTGCAGACACTGCTGGGAGCGGTCTTCTGCTGTCTGCTTATCGTAGTCTCATTTATTGATATTGAGTTCAGGATAATCCCCAATGTGATAGTGCTTCCATTCACCATTATCGGTCTGGGGCTTAATATATTAATGGATCCCGGCCGCTGGTGGCATCCTCTGGCATTTGCTGCAGGCGCATTTGCATTCATGCTCATTATAAACCTCATCTATCCCCAGGGGATGGGGATGGGAGATGTGAAGCTGAGCCTTATGGCGGGAGCTTTCATGGTAAAAAATATTATTTCCGGATTATTCCTTAGTTTTTTACTGGGTGCGGTATACGGCATAGGAGTTATTATAAAAAAAAGAAGATTGAGACAGACCATACCATTCGGACCTTTTATTTCCCTGGGTAGTATTATTGCTTTATTTTGGGGTAATAATATCTTAAAATGGTATATAAGTTTCTTTTGATAGCAGGACGTGGTTTAAATGGGAGCAGTTGGAATCGACATAAGTTCAAACATGATAAGCCTGGTAGAATTATCGAGGTCTCGTAAGGGGATCGTTATAAAAAATGCTGCAGGGTTTGAGATATCGCCGGAATCAATAAAAAAGGGCGAGCTGCAGGACCCGGTAGCATTTTCTAAAGGGCTGAAAGATGCCTGGAAAAAAAACAGGTTTACCGGCAGGAATGTTTTTGCAGGCCTTTCAAATTTGAAGGCGATCGTCAGGGAAGTAGAACTTCCCCTGGTCAGCGCCGAAGAAATAAATAATTCCCTGAAATACCAGATAAATGATTTTATACCAATTCCAAAGGATAATATCCTTTATGATTACTATATAATGGAACAAACAGAAGGCAGCTCCAAACTGATGCTTGTAGGCGCCATGAAGAGCATGATAAATAATGTCATAGAGGCTATCAAAAGCGCCGGCCTTATAACCCAGGCCATCGACCTTAACTGCTTCTCGCTTTTCAGGACCATTGATGAGGTATGTGACCTGAAAGAAGATAAGCAGACAAATTGCGCCGTATATATAGGCAGAGACATATCCATAATAGAAATACTGCAGGGAGACACCCTTAAATTTCCCAGGTTCCTGTCTAATTCCATATCCTCATTTATTGATAATATACAGAAGAGTACCGGCGCTGATGAAGATAAAGCAAGGCAGGCACTGGCCGGTTTTGATTTTAATACTATCATACCCGGGGAAAACGGTTCTGTGTCCTCGGGTGATAAAAAAGAAAAAGATGGGGAAACGGGCGATGATGACAAAGTAACAACAGAACAGGATGAGAATATAACCAGGTCTATTAATGCGACCGCTGATAATTTTATAAATGAGATAAGGATGTCTGTGGAGCATTTTCTCCAGGATGATACAAAGGCAAAGATAGGAAAAATACTGCTTTCCGGAGAAAAACTGGATAATATCGGTAAATATATACAATACAAGACCAATTACAGGGTTGAAGAAATAAATGTATCTGAGAGCTTTACGGTAGAAATGGTCAATAAGGGCGGCAATACAGGGAAAATACTGGATCCATTGCCCATAGGAATGGCCTTGAGAGGTATTAAATAGTGAGTACCAGATTAATAAACCTTCTTCCAAAGGAAGAGAAAAAAAGAGATATCAGGAGTGTGGTTCTTAACGGGTTAATGGTGCTGGCCATCATACTTCTTATTTCCGTGATCCTTCTTTCAGTATTCATATTTGATATCGATAATTCATTGTCAACCAGGCTGAGTGAGTACCGGAATGTGAATATCAAGCTGCAGGACCAGGTAAGCAAATTGAAAGTATATAATGATTTCAGCTCCCGGATTGCAGAAAAAAGGAATCTTATAGGGGAGTTTAAAAAAGACGAGATATTATGGTCTAAGATTATTTATGATATAGGAAGGTCTATGCCGGAAGGCGCAAGTCTTGATACTTTCAATGCCCAGGGATCAAGCCTTTATGCTTATATAGATGATTACAGTGAAGGTGAGACCGAAGAAGGAAAACAGGTAATATCATTTTCCATAACCGGCGAAGCAAAAGAATATACTGATGTACTCAGGCTTGTTATCGAATTAAACAAGATAGATAATCTGGACCTGGTATGGATACAGAGCATTAATAATATAACAAACCCGGTGATAGACAGCAAAATAATCGGTTATGTTATAAATACATATTGGGATGTGGACTATTTCATAGAAAAAACCGGGATAACGCCGGAAAAAAGCAGCGATGAAGATGTGCTGGACAGCGAACTCGAAGAGCTGGAGAGCTGATTAAAAAAAATGAGGAATATATATAAAATAATAATAATAGCAGTGGTGTTTATAGTATCGGTATTCCTGCTGCTTGTGGTAATAAGGCCTTCGCTTGTAAGAAGTAGCAGCCATCTTGTTAGCATAGCTGAGGAAGAAGAAAGGAATTCCGGGCTTAATTCGGAACTGGACAGCTATCTGGAAGACAGGGATGACTATTATATATTAAATGCTGAATACCAGAAGCTGGTCATGGAGCTTCCGGAAAAAGACGATACACTTATACTGACTAATGAGCTTTATGAAATTGCCGGCTATACTGGCATTGAAATAAACAGCATAAGCTTTAGCGAGGTATCTATTGACGAGAAAGAACTTAGGAATGCTCCCGCAAAGGAGATCTCTATTAATATTATAATGGAAGGCTCCTATTACCAGACCTTGAATTTTATAAATACCATAGAGATAATGCCCCGGATAATAAAAGTGGAGGATATTAGCATCCAGTCACCTTCTGATGATTATAATAATCTGGTGACATTTTTAAGCGCCAGGACATATTTTGTAAATGAATATTATAGAAACTGATATGTTTCCAGGAAAAAACAGTAAAATAGCCTTTTCCCTTATAATGATCATATTGTTAATGATAATATGCGTGTCAGGAGTTTCAGGCTGCTCTTTAAACAGGATGGTAAGCACCACCTATAATAATGATCCCAGCCTGACATTGAGGGATATTGACATTGACGAAAAAGAAGTCGAGAGCATCAAGACCATGGATGATGGTATGGAGAAAAGCTATGACATCAGCAGCGATATCAGCAGTATTGCCGATGAACTTGAAAATCCCTTCAAACCATTCTATGCCGAAGAAGAGACCGATGAAGTAAAGAACATCCTTATCCTGAAGGATATACTATTGGAGGATGGCATTGAGACCTGTGAGATAAAATTTAACGACTATACTTATATCCTTTCAGAATTAGACACTTTTTTTGACATCTATATGGTCCAGTCCATAAATGACTCATCAGTAGTCATCCTCAAGGGTGATGAACTTTTCACACTATATATCGGCGAAATGGTCCATGACTGACAGAAAGGACGGCTAGGTTATGGATTTTAAGACAGCCGGGGAATCCCATGGCAGGAGCCTGGCAGGCATAATCTCCGGTTTTCCATCCGGAGTCTTGATCGACGTTGATTATATAGATTGTTTTCTATGCCGGAGGCAGAAGGGTTATGGCCGGGGAGGAAGGATGGCCATAGAATCGGATAAAGTTGAGATAATCTCAGGAGTGCGCAGGGGTTTTTCCACAGGGTCCCCCATATCTTTTCTGATCAGGAACCGGGATTGGGTCAACTGGAAGGACCTGATGGATCCCGGCCCGCCGGAAAAAACCAAAAAAGAGGAAGAGATCCTTTCCTGTCCCAGACCGGGTCATGCCGACCTTACGGGTGTCTTGAAATACCGTCTGGATACTATAAGGGATGTGATAGAGAGAAGCAGCGCCCGGGAGACAGCAGCCAGGGTCTGCACCGGAGCTTTTGCCATGTCGGCGCTCAGATACCTTGATATTGAGATATTCAGTTATGTGGACAGGATAGGGAAAGCCCATATGGAAGAAGTCCCCCAGATAGGGGATGAAAGTCTTATTAAAAGAATTGAGGATTCCGAAGTCCGCTGTCCCGACAGGGAAGTATCTGAAAAGATGAAAGCGGAAATAGATAAGGCCAGAAAAGAAGGAGACAGCTTAGGCGGCAGCTTCAGGATAATAGCCGGGGGAGTGGTGCCGGGCCTGGGAAGCTATACTGAATGGGACAAACGTCTTGATGCCAGGATGGCCCATATGATCATGGGCATACCGGCTATCAAGGCAGTGGAAATAGGAATGGGAATAGCATCCGGATCCAGTACCGGGCTTTCTTTTCATGATGAGATATATTGCAGCCGAAAAAAAGGTTTTTACAGGAAGACTAATAATGCCGGCGGCATCGAAGGCGGCATGTCAAACGGGGAAGATATAATCGTGGCGGCGGTCATGAAGCCTATCCCCACCACCACAAAAGGCATGGATACTGTGGATATATTTAGCAAAAAGGCTGCTGTTTCCATAAAGGAAAGGTCAGATACCTGCGCTGTCCCCAGTGCGGCAGTTGTAGGAGAGGCAGTTACGGCCATAGTTATCCTTAATGCACTGCAGGAGAAATTCGGCAGCGATAATATTGATGAGATAAAGGCTAATCTTGAAAATTATAAAAAGTACCTTAAGGACCGGTGACCGGTGAAAGACAATATTGCCATTATCGGTTTTATGGGTTCGGGAAAGACTACTGTGGGAAAAATACTGGCTGCCAGGATGGAGTGGAATTTTTTTGACCTGGACCGGATCATAGAATTATCAGAAGGCAGGACCATAAATGATATATTCAGGGATGACGGGGAAAGATATTTCAGGGATGTAGAGACAAAAATAATAATAAAGACAATAAGCAACAATAAAGACTGCATATTTGCCTGTGGGGGCGGAGCTGTATTGAGAAAAGAAAATATGTATGCTGTAAAAAAGAAGTGCTGCATTGTATACCTTGCTGTATCTGCGGAAGAAGCAGCCGCAAGGCTTGACGGATCAACTGAAAGGCCGTTGATCCAGGACAGGGACCCAAAAAGCAAAATATCAGGGCTGCTGAAAAAAAGGCTGGGATACTATGAGAAATATGCAGAAATATCTATCCGCAACGAGACCCTTACACCGGAAGAAGCTGCTGAAAAAATAATTAATAAAATAAAAGAATACGATACTCCACTTAAAACATGAGACCGATAAAAATAAAGACTTCCCTGCGGAAATACCATGTTTATTTCGGGGCCGGCATACTGGAAAAGGCGCCCGGGCTAATAAAAAAACAGGTGCCGGGATTTGATAAGGTTATCCTTTTAACCAATGAGACTATTTATTCCCTCTATGCTGAAGATATCAAGACCCTGTGCCGGTATCTGGGCCCGGAATGTGAAGTATTTATTCTTAAGGATGGTGAAAAATACAAAAGCCTTGATAGCGCCAGGAAGATCTATTCCAGGCTGGTTGAGCTTAATTTTCATAGAAATGATGCTTTGATTGCATTCGGCGGCGGTGTCATAGGCGATACCGCAGGATACATAGCCTCTACTTTTCACCGGGGAGTGAAGCTGGTGCATATACCCACTACCATCATAGGCCAGGTAGACAGCAGTATCGGGGGAAAAGTGGCAGTAAATTTTGAGGGAAGGAAAAATATCATAGGTTCGTTCTACCAGCCGCATGTGATAATAATGGACCCTTATACCCTTAAGACTCTAGGAAAAAAAGATATAATAAACGGACTGGGTGAGATAGTAAAATACGGGCTTGTATTTAACCGCAGGATTCTGGAACAGTTAGAGATCATCTCAGGGAAGAAAGATTACTGCATTGATAATGTTGCGTCTTCTGGAAGTTTTGAAAATATAATAATGGAATGCATCAGGATAAAGGCCAGGGTAGTGGAGAAGGATGAATTTGACACAGGTTACCGGAATCTTTTGAATTTTGGACATACCATCGGACACAGCCTTGAAAATATTTTCAGGCTGGAAGATGTAAACCACGGACAGGCAGTAAGCATGGGGATGATAGCTGCGCTTGAGATATCGGTTAAAATGGGTCTTTTCCAGGAAAAAATGAAAGAGGATATAGTGCTGCTATTCAAGAAACTGGGAATACCTCATGCAATACCGGAAACCGATACAGAAAAAGTCCTGGAGGGATTAAGATATGATAAAAAGTTTACTTCCGGGGCTAACCGTTTCATACTCTTAAAGGATATAAACAAGCCAGTGATCGTCGATGGGATAAAAAAAGATATAATAGTGGATAGTATAAATAATTGTATCAATAAATAGTTTTATTAATATATTTATACAATTTTGAATTTTATAATAATTTAGTATATAATAATATAATACTGGGAATATTTGTTGATAATGCCAAAAAGGATGATAACATGAAAAATATATTGATAATAAACGGGCCCAATCTTAACCTGCTGGGCAGCAGGGAAGAAAGCATATATGGAAAAAGAAGTTTTGAATCCTTTTTGCCGGAATTAAAACAATTAGCTGCAGAAAAAGATGCAGACATACAATACTTCCAGTCCAATCATGAAGGAGAAATAATAGACAAAATACATTCCAGTATGGGGAATATAGAATATATAATACTGAACCCGGGAGCTCTTACCCATTATAGCTACAGCATTCATGATGCTATCATTGCGGCAAAAATACAGTTAATAGAAGTACATATATCCAATATTTTCCAGAGGGATGACTGGAGGGCCCGGTCAGTCATTTCTCCTGCCGCCAGGGGTATCATAAGCGGTTTTGGCCTTGATGGCTATAAAATGGCTTTATACTACTTATTAAATCTGTAGATTTTTGATAATTAGAATTAGCCTGATCATATAGGGCAGATATGTTAGAAAAGATTGGTAAAAGAGTCAGTAATAATGAGGGTTTCACGCTTGTAGAAGTATTGATCGCCATGTTCCTTATATCGATCATGGCTGTAGGCCTTATACACGGTTCTACTATTGCGCTTAATACCGTATCGCTAAACAGGGAAAAAACCAGGGCCGTAGCTGTTGCCAATGAAAAAATAGAGATCATAAAAGCCATGGATTTTGAGTTGATAGAATTGACTTCGGAAAACCCGGCATGGGATCTGTCCTATCCGGAGTTATCAGAAGATGGCTATAACATCTACTATTATTCCACATGGTCTGATGATGTGGAAGACAGCTACAAACAGGTAATGGTGAGCGTCATTACCGCGGATATGAATGAGCCCGTCGAAGTTGTCACCCGGATTTATCCTTCCCTTGGCAATGCCCCTGAGCCGCAGCCGGGACACCCGGCACCAGTCAATCTCGCAATAATATCCGATAGCGGATACAGTGAAAACAGGGAGATAACATTGGCGTGGGAAGTCCCGGAAACAGAACTTACAATAGAAAGCTATAATGTAAACCGGAATGGTGAACTGATATATAATTCACCCGTAGCGACCTATGTCGACTATCCGGCAAGCAATGAGGAACAGGTCTATTATGTTACTGCTGTGTATGATGATGCTGTTGAAAGCAATCCCAGCAATTCGGCAGTTGCAACAGTAGAGCCCTATTACCCTTCACCCCAGGATTTGGCAATCGATGGATATACCGGCAGTGAAAGCACAAGGGAAGTGCTTCTGTCATGGAATACGCCCGATCATCCCTATGATATTATAGAATATCGTATCTACAGGGACGGTTTGCTGATCGACACCAGCCAGGCTGAATCCTACCAGGATCTTATAGGCAACGAAAATTATGTCTATTATGTTACTGTTTTTTACTATGGAGATGTGGAAAGTGATCCCAGCGGTACAGTTGGAACCGAGCCCGAGATCACCTATCCTCCGCCTGCAAACCTTACTTATTATTTCACCGGAACAGGAAATCAAAGATATGTATATCTTAACTGGGAAGAACCTGATACGCTATTGACCATTATTGAATACAGGATATACAGGAACGGATCTTACCGTAGCACTACTGCTGGTACAAGTTTTAATGAAAGGATCCGGAGCAGTGATTATACATATTATATTACAGCCGTTTATGAAGGCGGTGTTGAAAGTGATGGCAGCGATACGATATATACAGGCAATTAATAAAAGAGCCAAAGACCAGAAAGGCTTGACGCTTGTTGAATTGATGATAGTACTGGTCTTTATAAGCCTTATAGTCACCCTTGTCTCAACCATATTCCTGTCTTCAAGCAGGACATCAAATGATGTGATAAATATAACAAGATCGCAGATAGATGCCAGGCTGGCATTATACAGGATGAGCAAGGATATAAGGGAAGCCGGCAGTTTTTCAATTGC
>CAZDXU010000146.1:0-3567 GCA_964509585.1 uncultured Actinomycetota bacterium
GGTGCATGGAGAGATAGTAAATGCTTCGGTGGACCTGGTGCTGGGCAATGATATAACCATGCCCCTGGCCATAGAAGAGTTCAGGAAAATAGGGGCGGATAAAGTATTTGATGCAAAGAAAGTGGTGATGGTCCCGGACCACTTCACCCCAAATAAGGATATAAGATCAGCAGCCCAGTGCAAGATGATGAGGGAATTTGCCGGCCAGCAGGAAATAGAGAACTATTTTGAGATAGGCCAGATGGGGATCGAACATGTCCTTCTGCCGGAAAAGGGCCTGGTGCTTCCGGGAGACCTTGTTGTAGGAGCAGATTCACATACATGCACTTATGGAGCCCTGGGCGCTGCCGCCACCGGCGTGGGAAGTACTGATGTAGCTGTGGCTATGGCCACGGGAAAGCTCTGGTTTATGGTCCCCCGGACCCTTAAATTCATATATAAGGGAAAGCTTGACAGGTGGATCACCGGTAAGGACCTCATACTATATACTATTGGCATGATAGGCGTGGACGGAGCCCGTTACAAGGCCATGGAGTTTACAGGCCCGGCAATAGACGGACTTTCCATGGACTCCAGGTTTGCCATGGCCAATATGGCTATAGAGGCAGGGGGCAAGTTCGGGCTTTTCGGTGTAGATGATAAGACCATAGATTTTGTGGAGTCAAAAGGCAAGACTGGCTATACGGTATATGAAAGCGATGAAGATGCCCAATTGGAGAAAGTATATGAGATAGACTGTTCCGGGATGGGGCTTCAGGTGGCTTATCCCCACCTTCCAGAAAATACCAGGGATGCCGCCGATGCCGGTGATGTGACAATAGACCAGGTAGTCATAGGATCATGCACCAATGGCAGGATGGAAGATCTGAGGATGGCAGCAGAAATACTGAAAGGCAGAAAGACAGACAGGCGCATAAGGACCATAATAATCCCTGCCACCCAGAAGATATATCTGGATGCCTTAAAAGAAGGCCTTATAGAGATCTTTATAGAATCCGGCTGCGTGGTATCTACGCCTACCTGCGGACCCTGCCTGGGAGGGCATATGGGGATACTGGCAGAAGGCGAGAGGGCGGTAGCTACCACCAACCGCAACTTCGTGGGCAGGATGGGACATCCCAAAAGCGAAGTATATTTGGCCGGACCGGCAGTGGCAGCTGCCTCTGCAATCACAGGAAAAATATCAGTACCCGGGGAGGCAATATAATCATGAAGATAAAGCAGAGAGTCATAAAATACGGGGATAATGTGGATACAGACGTGATCATACCCGCCAGGTACCTGAATACCACAGATGAGGCGGAGCTGGCATCCCACTGTTTTGAGGACCTGGATTCAGATTTTCCCCTGAAGGTGCAGGAAAGGAAGATAATAGTGGGCGGGGAGAACTTTGGCTGCGGCTCCTCCAGGGAGCATGCGCCCATCTCTATCAAGGCCAGCGGCATACAGGTTGTGATAGCCCCGTCTTTTGCCAGGATATTCTACCGCAATGCCATAAATATCGGCCTGCCGGTGCTGGTAACGGGGGCGGCAGAGAATATACAGGATGGCGATGAACTGGAAATTGACCTGGACAATGGGATAATAAAGGACATCACTACCGGCAGCACCTATGAGATGCCGCCTCTTCCGGATTTCATACAGGAAGTAATAGCCGGCGGGGGGTATATAGAGTATACAAAAAAGCAGCTTGCCGGCAAGAAATAAAAAGGAAGACATGGACAACAAGATATATATTTATGACACCACTTTAAGGGACGGGATACAGCGTGCCGATATATCATTTTCAGTAAAGGACAAGCTGGAACTGGTAGAGCGTTTTGACAGCATAGGCATTGACTATATCGAGGTAGGTTTTCCTGCCTCAAATCCCAAGGAGATGCAGCTTTTCCAGCAGTTGCGCCAGGTAAGATGCAGCCATTCCAGGATCATGGCATTCGGTATGACCAGGTATAAGGACAATAGCGCAGAGGAGGACCGCAACCTTAAGGTCCTGGTCGAATCCGGAGCTGACGGTGTCTGCGTGGTAGGTAAATCATCAGTTATGCAGGTTGAAAAGGTAATAGAGACTACCCTGGAAAATAACCTTTCTATGATATCTGATACCATCAAATACCTTAAGCAGCATTTTGAAGAAGTCCATTTTGATGCCGAGCACTTCTTTGACGGTTTTGAGGAAGATGAAAAATATGCCTTAAAGACCCTGGAAATAGCTGCCGAAGCCGGAGCTGATTTTATATGCATATGCGACACCAACGGGGGCGTGCTTCCGGTAAGGGCGGGAGAGATGGTGGAAAAAGTCACCAGGGCCATAAGCATACCCGCAGGAGTCCATTACCATAATGATACCGGCTGTGCTGATGCCAACAGCATATTATCGGTAGACAAAGGCGCCGTCATGGTCCAGGGGACTATTAACGGTTACGGGGAAAGATGCGGGAATGCCGACCTGTGTACCATAATACCCAGCCTGGAGATAAAGCTGGGAAAGGACTGCCTGGGCAAGGGAAACCTCAAACATATTACCAGCCTTTCCCGTTTTGTAAGCGAGACTGCAAACCAGATAGCCGATAATCACCAGCCTTTTGTGGGACATAATGCATTTGCCCACAAGGGAGGCATGCACGCCAGCGGAGTCAGCAAGCTTCCGGAAGCATTTGAACATATAAAACCGGACCTGGTGGGAAATACCAGGAAGATACTTATATCAGAACTTTCCGGGAAAAAGTCCATAATACTTAAGGCTCGGGAACTGGGGATAGACCTGGAGCAGGACAGTGAGACTGTGGGCAGGATACTGGATACCATACAGAACCTGGAGCATAAGGGCTACCAGTTCGAAGCTGCCGACGGAAGTTTCGAGCTCCTGGTAAGGGAAGCAGGGGGTAAGAAAAAACAGTTCTTTACCCTGGAAAGCTTCAGGGTGCTAAATGAAAAGACCAAAGACGGCAGCATGCTGTCAGAGGCCACGGTAAAGATACATATAGGCGAACAGAGGATCATAGCTACGGCAGAGGGAAATGGTCCTGTAAATGCTCTTGACGGGGCTTTAAGGAATGCTATCCAGAGCTGTTATCCCGGCCTTTCCAGCATAGAGCTTACCGACTTCAAGGTAAGGGTGCTCAACCAGAAGCAGGGTACTGCAGCCGTGGTAAGGGTGCTTATAGAGTCATCAGACGGTGAAAAGACCTGGGGGACCATCGGTGTTTCCGAGAATATCATAGAGGCAAGCTGGCAGGCTCTTGAGGATTCAATTATATACGGGCTTACGCACCTGGAGAAGAACAGCAGGGATAACTGAATTCCATTTTTAATTAAAAAACAATCTATATAATTAAATACACTATTTTATGTTGACATTAGTTACCAGACATATGATAATAAATTGATAATTGTCTGGTAATAGATCCAAGGAGTTACCAGACAGTATCTTAAAATTAATAAATTGTCTGGTAATACTATCTGGTGATTATGAAAGTTCTAAATGGTATTTTAAAAGAAGAGTTAAACAGGTTAATAGAACTTAAAAAAAGTTATGAAAATAAATTAAAGAAGTATCGGAAAGGA
>CAZDXU010000147.1:0-2868 GCA_964509585.1 uncultured Actinomycetota bacterium
TCCTGACATAAAGACTTCCGAGACCGGGACCAGGCACCGTACAGCTGAAAGAGTGGCAAAGCAGACTGATACCCTGGTGATATCCATATCCCAGAAAAGAGATGTGGTCACCATTTATAAGGGCAATATAAGGTATATGCTGGAAGAATCCAGGGTAGTTCTCTCAAAGGCCAACCAGGCCCTCCAGACATTGGAGAAATACAAGGAAGGGCTGGATGGCCTGAGCTTCAACCTCACTGTCCGGGAACTGGAAGACCTGGCCACCCTTTTTGATGTATGCAGCGTGCTCCAGAGGTCAAGCATAGTACAAAAAACGGAAAAGGAAGTAAAGAGGTATATCTATGAGCTGGGTGCAGACGGCAGGCTTCTGAGCATGCAGACAGAAGAGCTTATGGCAAATGTAGCCAGTTCCTTCATGGATGTAGTAAATGACTATAGACATCCGGACAATAAGTCGGATGCAGACCAGATAAAGGATAAGGTAAACTCTCTTACAGCGGATGAACTCCTGGACTTGAGCAGGATAGCCGGTCTGATAGGTTACAAGCCTGAGGGGAACCTCAAGGAGATAAACCTCCAGCCCAGGGGGTACAGGATATTGTCAGATGTCAGAAGACTGCCGCAGTCCATAATCGTGAACCTTATTGAGAAGTTTGGAAACCTTAAAAGCATACTTGATGCCGATGTGGACCAGCTGTCCGAAGTTGCCGGCATGGGTAAGGCCAGGGCCCGGTCCATATATAACCGCCTGAAGAAATATGCCGAATACTACCTTTATAATGAACCCTATAACAGAGGGGGCAAATAGCAGACGCATAACCGTTCCCATTATAGAGGCGGTCTTGAAAGTCAGTAGATCTTATGAATGTAGCGATAATCACAGCAGCAGGCAGGGGTACAAGGCTAAAGAGTAATATCAGTAAACAATTCCTGAATATATACGGCAAGCCCATACTGGCCCATACCATCACCGTATTTGAGAAGACCCCCAAAGTCGATGCCATCTATATATCTGTCCCCAGAGACTATCTTGAGTCCTGCCGGGAAGACATAATCGAAAAATATGGATTTAAAAAGGTAAGGAAGCTGGTTATCGGCGGGGCACACCGCCAGGCTTCAGTGTTTAATGCCATTTCTGCTGTTCCGATAGATACGGACATTGTACTAATACATGACGGTGTTAGGCCCCTGGTGTCTCCTGATGAAGTAGAGATGACAGTGAACAAGCTTATAAGCTATAATAAGGAAGATCCAGAGGTCAAAGGAGTTATCCTGGCAGCTCCCGCCAGGGAGACTATAAAGAAAATAAATAATACCACTATAGAGACCACCGTCCCCAGGGACCTGGTATGGCATGCCCAGACCCCCCAGACCTTTTTCTACCGGGAGATCATGGATGCCCACCGCAGGGCGGTGCAGGATGATTTTATAGGCACTGATGATTCCAGCCTGGTAGAGAGGATGGGCTGGAAGGTAAACGTAGTCAGGGGAAGGCATGAGAATATAAAGATAACCACTCCCACAGACCTGTTCCTGGCCGAACTTTTTATGAATAAAAACGGGAAACCTTAAGCAGGGAGTCAGTAGATGAGGACCGGCATAGGATTTGATGTACATGCATTTGCAGAAGACAGGAAGCTTATCCTGGGAGGAGTGGATATAAATTACAGCAGGGGACTTGCTGGCCATTCGGATGCCGATGTCCTGGTCCATGCTGTAATGGATGCCATACTGGGGGCCTGCGGGCTGGGTGATATAGGCATGCATTTCCCGGATAATGACATGAGATATAAGGATATATCCAGCCTGAATCTTCTGGGCGAAGTGAGGAAGAAGATGGAGGAGGCAGGTCTTGCCATAGAGAATATTGACACTATCCTCATACTCCAGGAACCGAAAGTGTTTAAATACTTTGATGCCATGGAAAAAAACATTGCCTGCATCCTTAATATAGATCCGGGAAGGATAAACCTCAAGGCAACCACAACCGAACATCTCGGTTTCTGCGGCAGGGGAGAAGGCATTGCCGCCCAGGCTATAGTGCTTTTGGATAAATCCTGATATATTTTATTAGATTGACAATTTAGTTAACATATATTTCAACATTAATAAAATCATACTGGGTTATTTATAGAGTAAACCCGATTAAATCCGATGAAATTTAAAAAAATCAGCTAGTGAACCACCATTCTTTGTTTTGAGGGCACTATGATAAAAAAACAGGAAAAAGTTATCGAAGTGGGAAAGTACTTGATTATAGCTCCTAGAAGTTATATATTATAAATATAACCTTTAGAGGTTATATTTACGATTATAGCCTCAACAGGTTAAATAAGAAATTGATAAAAAAGAAATAATTTAATAATATGGATTTAAATGCCGTTATTACAGGGGATTTGGTAAAATCATCTAAAATTAGAGATGAGGATATAGGTGCTTTTCTAAAATTATTTAGAAAATCATTCAATGAAATTAATAATTATAGGTTAAACGGCAAGGGGTTATTTGATATATATAGAGGAGATAGCTTTCAAATATTTGTTAAACAACCCGAAAAAGCATTACTGATTTCAATTCTACTTAGATCATTTCTAAGAACATTTCTGCCGTCTCAAAATAAAAAAATAAAGGCAAATTTAAAAAAACCTATATACCTTGTATATAGTGATGCTCGTATCGCTATAGGGGTTGGTACAGTAGATTATAGGGAAGGTAGTATTGTAGAATGGCGTGGGGATGCGTTTAGGCGATCAGGTCAGTTGCTTGATAAAATGGTTGATGGAAATAAAAGATTGGGGATAAATACTCCATGGGAAATAGTTAATAAAGAATTAGAAGTTGAAAGCATGCTTGCAGATTCTATAATAA
>CAZDXU010000148.1:0-11424 GCA_964509585.1 uncultured Actinomycetota bacterium
GATAAGCGGCAGGACTTATAAAAAAGCAATTACAAAAGAAGAAGCCATAGAAGAATTAAAAAGATGTTCAGGCACCCAGTTCGATCCTGAACTGACAGATATTTTTATTAATATTGTATTGGCGGCAGAAAAAGCTGAAAAAAGATGTGTTAAAAAGCCAGCTTAAGGTAGATGAGGAAATTGCGGGCAGGATAGAAAAAGCCTGAATAAAAAAATATTATATTTATTAGGGATCCTGGAGGATTTGATTATAAAAAAAGAATTTATGTATGAATGCAAGCGTTTACGGAAGACCAAATCCTAGAATTCTGCACCTGCTAAACCTCTTCGTTAATTAATAGATATATAAATTTATTAAATATTTGTATTGATTTTGATATTAACAGGTAAAGCCATACTTATAAAAGGATAGGCGCCTGCTTTTTTGAAAAAAAATATTTTATATAATATTATATTAATAGTGCTTATAAATATTTTACACTGACCTGTTGTTGGCATATTTTTAAATTTTAAAACATTTAATAGGAAAATTTAAAAACCATTCATTGGTTCAATAGATGATCAAAAATAGAGATACAAAAAATGTAACTTAAAGATTAAAAGTGAAACAGCAAAAAGAAATTATTGATCTTTCAGGATTTCCCCAGGAAAACCCCAACCCAGTATTCAGGGTAAGTAATGAAATTGCAATCATATATGCAAATGCACCTGCTAAGATCATACTGCAAGAGCTTGGGATAAAAGCTAAAAAAATCCCCAAAAAACTAATTGATCCTCTGGTTTCACAAATAAAAAAGAAAAGTGATAACCTGATGACCTTAAAGCTTGAAATAAGCTCTTCGTTTTATGAATTCAGCATAGTAAAAGAAAAAGATTATTTCAATGTTTATGGAGTTGATATAACTAACAGGGAAAAGGAAGAAAAATCCATACAGAGAACAGAAAAAAAAGAGATCCTTTTAAGTGAAAGAAATTATATAGCAAGAGAGCTGCACGATACGGTAACACAAACCCTTTTTTCGGCAAATCTTATTGCAGAGGTACTCCCCAAACTGTGGAAAAAAGACCCTGCGTCCGTAATTGAAAGATTAAGTGAAATAAGAATGTTAAACAATGTTGCGCTTACGGAGATGCGCGCCCTTCTTTTTGATCTACGGCCATATTCCTTCAAAAATGAAGATCTGGGGCAGCATTTAAAAGAGCTGGTAGAATCCATAAGGATAAAAACTCAAATCCCGATATCTTTGGAAATAGTAAAAAGATACCGGTATTCCCATAAAGTCGAGCTTAGCTTTTACCGCATTGCCCAGGAAGCATTAAACAATATCGCTAAACATTCTTCTGCCAGCAAGGCTGAGATAGTATTAAAAAGCCTTTCCGGTAAGATTACCCTGAATATTTCTGACAACGGGGTCGGGTTTGACAATAGGGATAATTCATCTGAAAATCTGGGACTTATAATAATGCAGGAAAGGGCAAAGATGACGGGAGCCTCATTTGAAATAGAAAGCAGTCCGGGCAAAGGCACCAGGATATCGGTTACTTATTATAATATTAAAAATAACATAAATAAGCATGGGAGAAAAAAATAAAATCAAAGTAATGATAGTTGACGACCACCCGCTGGTAAGGCACGGCATTAAGACAGTATTTGAAGCCTACAATGATGTACTTCTGGTTGCTGAAGCGGAAAATGGCAGGGAAGCTATCAAGATATGCGATAAATACATGCCCGATGTTGTGCTTATGGATATGATCATGCCGGTACTTGGCGGAGCAGAAGCAACTGAACAGATTGTCAAAAATTGGCCTGATATCAAAATCATTGCTTTAACCAGTTTCAATGACGAGGACCTGATAAGAAAATCGCTCAAAGCAGGCGCAGTAAGCTATATACTTAAAAATATATCCGGCGCAAAACTCGTTAAGACGATCAAGGATGTATATAAGGGCAAACTTACCCTTTCCTCCCAGGCTACGAAGGTTTTGCTCTCTGAGTTAAGAGAGCCGCCGGATGAGACCATTAAATTAACCCAGCGCGAAAAGGAAATACTTGCCCTCATAGTAGAGGGCCTATCCAACAAACAAATTGCAGAAAGACTTTTTCTCAGCAGCTCCACGGTTCAATTCCATGTCAGCAACTTATTAAGCAAGCTGGGCGTCTCCAAAAGGACTGAAGCTGCCTATATTGCCTTAAAACAAAAACTGGTGCAATTACCAGGATAAGGCTGGCAACATTACCCAATAAAATACTATAAGCCCCACCGTTACTATTACCCTGCCCGGCAGCTATAATTAAATAAAAAATGAAAATACTGCTTGCAGAAAAAAGCAAAAACCTGGTATCAGCTCTTATGCTGGTAATCACCCAGATAAAAGATACCGGCATAAATGAAATAGGTTCGGTCCTGAATGTGGACAGTGTAGATGATCTATTCAAAGAACTAAAAAAAGAAAAGCCAGAAGTGCTTATTATAAACGGAGGTTTTGTAAACCATAAGACCAGGGAAGCGATGCCGGTTCTGCAGAAATTATATCCGGCTATGACAATACTTATCTTGAGCATAGATCCTGGACTGGAAGAAAAGTACCAGGAAGTAGGCATAGGAAATTTTATATTAAAAGGGGATTCAGCTGAAAAATTTTATAATTCCATGGATGATTTTCTGAAAAAAGAACTGGTAAAAGTCTCCATATGAGATTTTTATCATTAAGGCCAAAAGTTATTGATAAAAAACATGAAACTAACAGCAAAAGCCATTATTCTAATGCTGATATGTGTTTTAGTCTTCCTCATGGGCTGCGAAACAAAACAATACAGCCAGTACGAAGAACCGGGCTTTAATGAAGACACCCTGAAAGAAATGAGCTTAAAGACTGGAGAGGAGACTACTTTTACAGGGTTAAAAGATGAACTGGAAGATTTTAAGTCCTTCAGTGACGAATTCTTTCCCATATGGCTAAACCATATAAATAGCACTTCCTCTATTCTTGATGATTTTAATAGCAGCACTATATATGAAGAAAAGATACGATGTGCTGAGGTACTGGAACAAAAACACCTGGAATTTAAAAATAATCTGGAAAATATAGAACCCCCTCCCATTGCTTTAAAAGCATATAACCTGGCGGTTGAAGCAGTTTCATATAGAGCGCTTTTCTTTAAGATGTTTTATGAAAATGCGTCTGCCGATAAGCTAAGTGAGATTGAAAACAATGCCTATCTTGCCGAGGCCAGCTTTTGGGAAGAGATGGATAATATATATGGTTATTTTGATCAAGAGATAGAAAGGTTAAAAAAAGAAGACGGCACCATACATAATACAGCATCTAATTAATTATTATAAAAAGAGAAAGGAAGAACAATGAGGTTTATACTGATCATAGCGGCGATCGTGTTGCTTGTGGTGGGAATATTGGGCCTATTTCCTCAATTCGGTTGGGCGAGTGTGCCATTGTGGCGCGCAATACTGGAAATAGTAGTAGGCGGCCTGGTGTTGTTTATAGGCATAAGAACACGCTAGAGTTTGTAATAAGTAAAAATCAGTGGAGGAGTAAAGCATGAGTATCTTTTGGATCCTGGCGATCATAGCAGTTGTACTAATAATATTTTCAGGTATTTTTGGTTTTAGGGGAGCCGGAAAAACAGGCTGGGGAATTCTAAAAATCCTATTTATCGTTTTTATAGTCTTTTTAGTAATAATGGTTATTTTGGCAATTATCATGTAATAATTTGCTTTTAAAAAGATTTTTTTATTCGGAAAAGCAAAAAAAGAGAAAAATATTTATATTAGTTAATAAAGTAGAGTGTTCAAATGAAACATTTATCAGCACCGAAAAATATAACCTGGTGGATAGCATTGATACTTGCAGTTGTAGGGATTATCCTTCATTTTGTTGGTTCCTTTTCCCAATATTCCTTCTGGCTGGTATTAGCATCGGCAGTCTTGCTTCTCATTGCTACAAGATTTAAAGGTCTCTAATAATAGGACTATTAAATCTTTTAATATTGTTAAAAATCGAAATAGCTTCTGGCATTTCGGTTATAGAATGTTGTCTTATTATTTAAAAAATTTAAAGCATTTTAATTTGCGTAAATTATTGAGACGAGAGGTTATGGATTTCATTATGGAAAAAGCAAGTTTAGTTTCGGATGAGGTTTTAAAAAGAGATATATCGAATAATGCCGATAAGAAAGTTTTACTTATTTATCCTCAATACCCAAACTCTTTCTGGAGTTTTAAAGACATTTTAAAACTTATCGGGAAAAGAGCCGTCTATCCACCGCTTGGACTTTTGACTGTTGCAGCAATGCTTCCCCGTAAATGGGAAAAAAAGATGATCGATATGAATACAGTTAAACTGCTGGATAAGGATGTAGATTGGGCTGATATAGTTTTTATAAGCGCAATGATCGCCCAGAAGGAATCAGCAAAAGAAGTTATTAAAAAGGTCAAATATTTAAAAAAACCTATTGTTGCCGGCGGTCCCTTGTTCACTACAGGCTGGGAGGAATTTATTGATGATGTCGACCATCTGATTTTAGGAGAAGCCGAGGAAAATCTAGGTGAATTCTTGAATGATCTGAATTTACGCAAGGCGAGAAAGGTCTATAAGGTTAAAAAATTTCCTGACATTCAAAAATCGGTTACACCCCAATGGGATTTAATTAATAAAAGATCTTATAATTCGATGTGTCTGCAGATTTCCAGGGGCTGCCCGTTTAACTGTGAATTTTGCGATATTGTCAAGCTTAACGGAAGATTACCCAGAACAAAAAATAAAAAACAGGTAATTGACGAATTGGAGGCTCTGTACCTATGGGGTTGGCGGGGCAATGTCTTTTTCGTTGATGACAACTTCATAGGCAACAAAAGCGGACTTATAAAAGAAATATTACCGGCAATTATCAAATGGCAGGATAAAAGGCGTCAACCATTTGTGTTCAATACCCAGGTTTCGATAGATCTTGTTGATAAACCGGAATTAATAGATTTAATGGTCAGGGCAGGCATCAGCACTCTTTTTATCGGCATAGAGAGCCCGGATATTAAAAGTCTTAAAGAGTGCAATAAGTCCCAGAACGAAAATCGTGATCTGGTAGCTGCTGTTAAAAAACTGCAAAATGCCGGTTTTATAGTCCAGGGCGGTTTTATTGTAGGTTTTGACAGCGACAAACCTACAATTTTTCAAAGCCAGATTGAATTTATCCAGGCAAGCGGCATCGTAACAGCGATGGTCGGACTTCTGAATGCTTTGCCTAAAACAAAACTTTATAAGCGTTTAAAAAATACCGGCCGGCTTATTGATAGATCATCTGGGATCAACACTGCTGCAGACCTTAACTTTAAGCCAAAAATGGATAAAAATACCCTGATTGAAGGTTATAAGAAAATAATGGAAACTCTTTATTCTCCAAAGGAGTATTACCAGCGTGTAAAGACTTTCCTGAGGGAGTTCAAACCGCCTTCAAGAAAAATGAAGAAACTAAGTATTTGCGATATCAAAGCCTTGCTTTCTTCTATCTGGTTTTCGGGCATCCTGTATGAAGGAAAGCGCCATTATTGGGCACTCATATTTTGGAGTTTATTTAAAAAACCAGCTGCAATACCTTATGTAATACAGTCCTCGATTACGGGGATTCATTTTAACAAGCTTTATCTCCAAAATAATAATTTAAGCAGCTAACTTGATCCAATATATTGTAGATCTTAAAATTAGAACTAATAATAAGTGAAAAACGATTACAGGCGTGAAGGGAGTATGATGTGGTGGATATTATAAATATTAATTTACTAATACGAAAGGAATATTATGAGTAAAGTTGTATTGATCATTGTGGGAGTGATTGTAGCTATAGTGGGAATTCTTGCACTTTTTCCCGCTATGACCCTGGGTTTATGGTTATCTATAGCTTTAATAGGAGTAGGCATGGTCAGCATAATTTTAGGGTTTTTAGATAAAGGAAGAACAGGGACAAGAGAAGTAATAAAAGAGGTCAAACAGGAAGAAGAGATAGATAATAATAGGGAATAGATTATCCCGAACAGAAATCCTCTTCTTTTCAAAAGTCGATCAAGGTAGATCTTTAACCGCAGAGGTCTGGATGAACAGTAAGGAGATCCGGGATATGTGCCAGCGCACATCCGGCTTTCCTTATATTTTTAAAAGCATCTATATTTGACTTCAATTCTGGTGGTAAGCAGACAGACCTTATAGCGGAAACGCATATACCGGTAAACAACTTTTTGGGGCGGGCGCATTCCATATATGAGGGCAGCATATCCCCGGCCCCGTCGGATACCGCCCTTATGCAGTGTATCCTGTCCGGGGATAACCCATTTTTTATAAGGCTATCTATGAGCCAGCAGGTTTCCATATCGACAACCTCTGTGCCGTATTCGGAAAAGAGCCTTTTCTTTTCTTCGGGGCTGGACACCACATGGTCGGTGCAGCCGCATGTAACTGGCCTTATGCCTTTAACGGACAGGCCGGCAGTAATATTATCCTGTAGATCATGCCTGGCAGGCATTTTCTTATTTTCACAGCCTTTTATCAAACCAGATCCGGCCAGGTCCATTACACTTTTATAGACTACCAGGTCACCCGCCTTAAGGCCTTCCCTGCATGCCCCGCAGAAGCCGGTTATAAGGACTTTTAGCCTTTCGGCTTTAAGGACTTCTTGCTGTCTTAATGCTGTTTCTGCAGCTCTTGCCGCATTGTCCCTTCCCATACCGGTAACCACGATCATTATATCCCCGTCACCGGATCTTCCCTTATAAAGCCGCGTCCTGCCGATCCGGATCTTTTTACTTATCCTGGTACTCCGGATGATACTTCTTAGCTCAATTTTCAGTGCCCCGAATATCAAAAGCATGTTACTGATTATACATTTAAAGGCAGGGAAGTGGTAAGGGATATTAAATAAATATCAAATACCCTTATCTTCTTGCTAAATATTAATATATACCTTAAGATTGTATTGCAATTAATTTATATATATACTTTAAGAATGTTTTAATCAGGGTCAGGGAGACGAGATCATGCTGGGACTTAACAGGAGATTAAAAGACCTTCAATCCGAAGGAAGACAAATAAAGGTGGGCCTGGCGGGGCTGGGCCAGATGGGAAGCAGCATGGCGGTCCATGTCAACAGCCTGGCCGGCATGAGGATGGCGGCCGCAGCCGGCCTGGATGTAAATAATGCTGCCGGGGTACTTAAAAAGGCAGGCTATAGCGAGGATGACCTGGCCCTTGTAGAATCAGGGATAAACATAAGTCCTGAAAACCGGGGGTCAGAAGTAATAACAGAAGGGCCCGGCATGTATGATGCCATAAAAAAAGCAATGGGATCCGGGAAGATGATAGTCACCGGTGATACAGGCATACTTACCGGCATGGAGGACATAGACGTGGTGGTGGATGCCACCGGACACCCGGAGGCGGGGGCCAGGATAGCCTTTGCCGCCATAAGCAGTAAAAAACACATGGTAACCTTCAATGTAGAGGCGGACACAACCATAGGTCCCATACTCAAGAAGATGGCAGAAAATGCCGGCATCGTCTATACGGTAGCCGCGGGAGATGAGCCTGCCGCCGCCCTGGAACTGTTTGATATGGCCGACGCCCTGGGACTGGATATAGTGGCAGCCGGCAAGGGCAAGAATAACCCCCTGGACAGGGAAGCAAATCCGGAAAGCCTGGCAGAATATGCGGCGCAGAAGGGCTCCAGCGCCAGGATGATGACCTCATTTGTGGACGGGACCAAATCTATGTTTGAGATGGCCTGCCTTTCCAATGCTACCGGCCTGGTGCCGGATACCAGGGGCATGCACGGGGCAAAGGTAGATGTGGCCGGGCTCACGCAGAAGTACCGGCTGAAAAAGGACGGGGGGATACTGTCCAGGAAAGGCGTGGTGGAGTTTGCCATAGGGGATATCGCCCCCGGGGTCTTCCTGGTATATACCTCAGAGCTTGAGATAATAAGGGACGAGCTCAAGTACCTTCTTTTCGGGGAGGGGCCCAATTACCTGCTATACCGGCCCTATCACCTTACCAGCATAGAAGCCCCGCTGTCGGCGGCCAGGGCATATTTTTACGGCGAGCCCACCATAGTGCCTGCAGGGGGTCTTGTCTCGGAAGTAGCCACCTATGCCAAAAAGGACCTCAGGGAAGGTGACGTGCTTGACGGTATAGGCATGTTTACCACATACGGCATGATAGAGCATTACAGCATTGCCACCGATGAAGGCCTGCTTCCCCTGGGGCTAAGCCGGGGGGCAAGGCTTGTAAATGATATAGAAAAAGGATCTCCCATAACCTATAAAGATGTGGAACTGGTGCAGGACTCCACAATACTGCAGCTTAGAAGGCTGCAGGACGGGATGAAGTTTTAAGGAAGAGATATGAAAACCATGCCCAGTATATTTTCCAGCTATTTGCCCTATATAGAGAAACAGCTTAAATCCCTTTTTAAAGGCCGGGAGCTGCCGCTTTACCGGATGATGCAGTACCACATGGGCTGGCTGGATGAGAACGGCCGGGAGATAAGCAAGGCAGACAATGGCAAGATGGTCCGGGCTACCCTGTGCCTGCTGGCAGCAGAATCGGTGACCGGGGATTTTAAGAAAGCCCTTCCTGTGTCGGCTGCCATTGAACTTATGCATAATTATTCTCTGGTGCATGACGATATACAGGACGGCGATGGGATGAGAAGGCACCGGCCCACGGTATGGAAGCTATGGGGAAGCCCCCAGGCCATAAATGCCGGTTCGGCGCTCAAGATGCTGGCAGACCTTTCCATACTGCGGCTGGCAGAAAGCGGCATTCCTCCGCATAAGCAGCTGGATGTGTTTGAGATCCTGGAGAAGAACTGCCTCAGTATGATAGAGGGCCAGTATATGGATATTGATTTTGAGCATAGGGACGGGATAACAGTCGGCCAGTACCTGGATATGATAGAGAAAAAGACCTCTGCCCTTATTTCCGGAGCCCTTCAGTCGGGAGCTGTCCTGGGATTGGAAAAGGACAGGCTGGAAGGCTTCAGCCAGTTCGGCAGGTACCTGGGGATCGCATTCCAGATAACAGATGATATCCTGGGGATCTGGGGAAATGACAAAAAGACGGGAAAACCCCGGGGCAATGATATAAGGAAGAAAAAGAAGTCGCTTCCCATCGTGTTCTGCATGCAGGAGGGCAGCAAAGAAGCTGATAAGCTTAAAGCCATATACAAAAAAAGCAGGATAAGCCCCAGGGCCGTAAATTCCGTACTGGCTATGCTGGAGGAAAGAGGAGCCAGGGATTTCTGCCGGGAAGAGGCCCGGAAGTATTATGAGCTGGCCATAAATGAACTGGAAGGACTTCCGGTGCGGAAAGAATATGCCGGTCATTACAAAGAGATAGCCCGTTTCCTCATAAGGAGGGATTTTTAGATAATGGAAGACAGAAACAGGAAAAAGGAGCACCTGGAACTAAGCCTGGACGGCGATATGGAGAACAAGGAGATCACTTCTGGCTTTGAGGATTACCGGTTTATACACAATGCGCTTCCTGAGATTGATTTTGACAGCATAGACACCGGCATAGAGGTATTGGGGAAAAGGCTTGCTGTCCCGCTTATGATCGCACCCATGACCGGGGGCACCGGTGACTGCGGGCTGATCAACAGAAGGCTGGCCGAAGCCGCTGCAGGGGCAAACATTGCCATGGCAGTGGGATCCCAGAGGGTAGCCCTGCAGGACCCCGGAAGCCGGGATACATTCAATGTCAGGGATATGGCCCCGGATATACTGCTTTTTGCCAATCTGGGCGCGGTACAGCTGAATTACGGATATGGGGTAAAAGAATGCAGGGAAGCAGTTGATATGATAGGCGCTGACGGGCTCATGCTGCATCTGAACCCCATGCAGGAAGTGTTCCAGGAAGGCGGCAATAGGGATTTTACCGGCCTGCAGCATAAAATAGAGGATATCTGCAGCAAAGCAGACTTTCCGGTGGTGGTAAGGGAAGTGGGTTTCGGCATATCGGCCGGTGCGGCAGAAAAGCTTATTTCCTGCGGGGTTAGCGGGATAGATATAGGGGGAGCCGGAGGGACATCCTGGATAAAAATAGAAGGGGACCGCTCAAAGGACCATGGCGGTAAAAAAATTTCCCGCAGCTTCCAGGGATGGGGAATACCCACTGCAGAATGCCTGGAGGATATAAGGAGCCTCAAAAAAGATATATTGATAATAGCCAGCGGGGGCATACGCAGCGGGCTTGATGCAGCAAAGGCAGTGGCCCTGGGAGCTGATATGGCAGGCATTGCCCTTCCCCTTTTAAAGGCTGCTTCTGTATCGGAGGAGAAGGCGGCCGGGCTTATAGGCGAATATATAACCGGACTCAGGATAGCTATGTTCGGCATCGGGGCAAAAAATATAGAAGAGCTTAAAAATACCAGATACCTAAAAAAGAAGGGAAGGCAGGTTTGATATATTCGGCGGGGCTGTCAGCAGCCATAGTCAGGCATATGTACAGGAATAAAAGAAGGGGCAACAGCCGGTACCCATTCGTGCTTATGCTGGAGCCCCTGTTCAAATGCAATCTTGCCTGTTCCGGCTGCGGCAGGATAAGGGAATACAGGGATGTCATGGGAAAGATGATGGATACTGAAGAATGCATGGATGCCGCCAGGCAGGCGCAGGCTCCCATAGTATCCATAACCGGGGGAGAACCCCTTCTGCATCCGGAGATAGAAAGCATAGCCAGCGGACTGCTGCATAAGGGATATTTCGTATACCTGTGTACCAACGGACTGCTGCTGGAGGATTTCCTGGATGCGGTAAAGCCCCATCCCAGGCTGAGTTTTGTGGTCCATCTTGACGGCACGGAAAAGACACATGACCATTTTGCCGGTAAAAAAGGTGTATTCGATACCGCTATAAGGGCCATAAGGAAGGCAAAGGAGCTGGGTTTTTCGGTAAGGTCCAATACTACCGTATACCAGGATACCGACGCAGGGGAGATAACCGGCCTTTTCCGGCTGCTCAGGGAGACGGGAACTGACGGGGTGATGGTGTCTCCGGCATTCAATTATGAAGTGCTGGGGAAAGTTAGCTTCCTGGCCAGGGACCAGATCCACAGCGTTTTTTCTGATATATACAGGCACCTTGACGGCACCAGGCTCTACAATACTCCCATATACTGGGATTTCCTCCGGGGCGAAAAACAGCTAAAATGCATACCCTGGTCTACTCCCACATATAATCTTAAGGGCTGGAAGAGCCCATGCTATCTCATAACCGACACTCATTATCCTGGCTATATGGAGATGATAGAAAATACTGACTGGGAAAAATACGGTACAGGCAGGGATCCCAGATGCGAAAACTGCATGGCCCACTGCGGCTATGAGGCCTCTTCCATACAGGGAAAGAAAGACATAAG
>CAZDXU010000149.1:0-13443 GCA_964509585.1 uncultured Actinomycetota bacterium
ATGATAACTGAACCCTACCGTAATAGAGATCCTTTCGCTAAAACCCAGCAATACAAAGGCCAGGGCAAAGGCTCCCTGATATGTGCCCAGGCCTGCCAGCGAGTGCGTAGGCAGGACTGCCGACATCTCTGCGGCCGCGGTGGCTAAAAAAATGACCCAGTATGGGAGATCCCCGAAACCATACCCCATGGGCTGAAGCACTGCATGGATCAAAAAATAATAAGCAGTGAATTTTAATAACCTTGCCGGTATGGTTATCAGATAGACTTTCCAGTACACGCCTCTCTTCCGGATGATCTCGATATTCTTTTTTGTCTCGACCAGTTTGTCATAAAGGTACTGCATGACCTTTGTCTTGCCTATCCTGCTATTTATCATTGTCTTATCATATAATTTGATAAAAAGCCCTATAAATCCCGACAGGTAAAAAAGGAACAGTAAAAAGAAGACAAGAAGTCCCCCTGCGATCAGTATGACACTGGTGGAAGACACGGCATACCTGTTTATACCCACGATGATTATGGAGATGAGGATCATCGAAAAAACCATTACCAGGTCAAAGACGACGGCTATCATCAGGGTTGAAACACCGATCTCTATTGGCAGACTGAATTTTCTCTTAAGGACATAGATATAGGACAGTTCGCCGGTCCTTGCCGGCAGTACCATATTGAAGCCGTTTCTTACCAGAGAGACCAGAAACAGGTCGACCATACTTATCCTGCCGGGTCCTATCAGGATCTTGGCCCGGTAGGACCTGAAAAAATCAATTGAAAAGATAAGTACCAGCCCTATGATAAGCGAAGGTCTGTAAACACCCAGGATAGCGTTTTTAATATCTTCTATAGTGACCTCCTGCAGCAGAAAGAAAAGAAGAAAGATCCCCCCGCCTACGACCACAATGATATTTATTATCCTGAGAATGAGTCCTTTTTTGCCTGTTTTTTTATTATGATCGTTCAAATCCATGATTTATTATCCTTCAGTATGATGGCGGCACCGTTAAAGCCATGCCTATCTTCACCTTGATGCTGCAGGGACTTTCCTGCCAGCCGCTTCAGGTAATAGATTATAACAGACAAACCGTTTTGCTCAAACAGATTGTTCCGGCGCCCGGGTGCAGGGGACAGGCAAATGTCAGGGACCGGTACTTTAGATATTTTTTTAAGGCTGCCCTGGATGACTGTTATCATGCCGTCTTTTCCGGCCTGTATCCCGGCCGCCGGTTTTTTCTGAAAAAAATGGTCTGGCCAGGTATATTATCCCTCCTGTTATGCCGATTAATATAAGCATGAATAAGACAAGCAGTGAATGGGTCCCGGCTGCCTCATTATCTACTCCCATGCTGACCAGCATGAAGACCAGCGTATTTTCTCTTATGCCTATACCGCCGATCGAGATCGGTATCATGGAGACAGTCGCTACTATGGGACTGATAAAAATAAATGCTGTGAGCCCAAGGTCGATGCCCAGTGCCCTGCCAATAAAATAATAATTAAGGATAATAGCAAACTGCAGGAGGAAGCTGTATGAAAGTATCATCATCAGTCTGAACTTATACTGCTTGAAGCTTAGAAATGTATTATATACATTTATTAACCTTCCCCTGATCTTTCCCAGGACCTTAAACCGGTCAAATAATCTTCCCAGCCTCAGTATGGAAGGATTTAATATAAGAAATCCTACTATGGCAGTAATGCAAAAAAAGATCACTATGGGTATTATCAGAGACTGGCCTCCTATTGCCGTAAACCCCAGAAAAACTGCAGCAATAGCATAGATGGCTGCACTTACCACTCCGGAGAATCTTTCCACAAGTATTACTGATGCCGAAGTCTCAACCGGAATACTGCCTTTCTTTGCTATATCATATGTCCTGAATACATCTCCGCCGATGCTGGTCGGCAAAATATTATTAAAAAAGAAACCTATAAGCACAGATAGGGCAATAGTCCCGGTACCCAGCCTGACATCCTGTGTTGCAAGCAGGGTCTTCCACCTTACAGCTGTTATGACAATAACAAAAGCATAGCTGGCCAATCCCAGCAAAAGCATGGTGATATTTACAGACTCTAATATCGACATAATTGCCTGCAGATTGTCAAAATGCCTGAACACAAGGTAGGTTATGAGTGATGCGCTTATTAATATCCTGAGTGCCAGCAGGATCATGTTTCTATTATTGCGATAAAAAGAAATGATCTTGTGTTTCATCTGCACCAATGCTTTGCCGCCGCCGGCAATATAAGATAATTCCGGCAGTCCTTTTAAAAATTGTCAACCATCCGGGACTGCCCGGCCCTGAAGTTGTCATCCCGCCGGATCATGTTTATGCGCTGCTGTTTTTTCATACAGCTTTCTTCCTGGCAATGTTCTCCCTGAAAAAAGTCCCCGCACTTCCCAGAGGGACACCAAGAAAGCTTCTTCTTCTTATCCTGTCACAATCAGCACAGGGTCTTTGCCTGTAAAAGGCCTTTGATATCATTTCCTTCCTGATAGCTGCCATATTATTGCCATTGAATACATCTGAGAGTGATTCCTTCTTCAGGTCCCCTGCAATAAGCTTGCCCATAAAATCCTGGGGACATATGCTGACTCTCCCGTCATGCAGGATAGTAAGCGAATACCAGGGAAAAGTACACAGGCCGGTAGGGCCCTCTGCGGTCCTGTCCTGGATCAGGCCCCCCCAATTGTGGGGTTTTCTTTCGATAATCCTGTCTAATGGAAGCCCCTTAAAATTTTTTAAAAAATCATCTTTTGCCCTGTCATCACTTTCTGCCATGACCTGGATCACAGTAAAAGGCAGTTTGCGGCCATGTTTTTTCTTTTGTTCCAAAAAAGAGATTATGTTTTTTAATGTCTTATCGAATTCTGCTCCTTTGCGGTTCTTCTGGTAGACATCCGGGCTGTACCCGTCAAAAGAAAATGATAAGTGATCAAGGTTTGAAAAAAGTATTTCCCCCAGGACCTTTCCCTGCAGTAGGGTGCCGTTGGTATGAAGGGAGGTCTTCAGGCCTGAACCGGAAGCATACCTTATCATGTCTGCAATGTGCGGATTCATAAGCGGTTCGCCCCTGTGAAAGAGATTTATGCTTAAGACAGTTCCGGCAGCCTGGTCGATTATGTCTTTAAACAATCCAGGATCCATGTCTTTCTTCTCATCTGCGTCAAGACTGCTGTTTAAACACAGAGGGCATTCCAGATTGCATCTGCTGCTGGTCTCTATCCAGAGTTTTAAAGGCATGCAGGAAAGCCTGTGCTTCTTAAACACATAGCTGCCATATACCCCCAGGAGCCTTGATAAGTTATGAGGACGGTCCATTTTTTTCCAGGATGTCTTTTACCACATAGGTGGGCTTATTCTGCGCTTCATGATAAACCCTCATGAGTATTTCTGCCAGAAGCCCCATGGTTATAAGCTGGATGCCGATGAATATAATAAATATCGACAATATGAAAAGAGGTCTGTCGGCTAATGACTGATCAAAGAACAGCCTCATCACTATCAGGTATACCGTGACTAATACTCCCCCCAATGTAGAAAAAAGTCCCATGAGCCCGAATATCTGTATGGGTCTCTGGGAATAACTCAAAAGGAATTTGATAGTTATTATATCCAGGATGACCCTGATGGTCCTTGACATCCCGTATTTTGATCTTCCAAACTTCCTGCCATGATGCTTAACAGGTATTTCTGCAACTTTTACCCCCATCCAGCTTGCTACAGCCGGGATATACCGGTGCATCTCGCCATAAAGATCTATATTCTTTATTACTTCCCTGCGGTATGCTTTGAGGGTGCAGCCGTAGTCATGGAGGTGTACCCTGGTAAGAACCGATATTATTTTATTGGCGACTACCGAGGGGAACCTTCTGGTAAACGCCTTGTCCTGGCGATTTTTTCTCCATCCGCTGACAATATCATAACCTTTATCCATCTTTTTCAGCATCTCTGGAATATCAGCTGGATCATTCTGGAGGTCTGCGTCCATAGTGACGATGACATCTCCTTTTGCATAATAGAAACCCGCGCTCATGGCGGCAGTCTGTCCAAAATTACGCCTGAACCTGATCACCTTGAATTTATCGTCCCTTTTATGTATATTCAATAATTCATCATATGTGCTGTCGATACTTCCGTCGTCTATCATCAGCACTTCATAATCCAATCCCATTCCAGGCAGGGTCTTATTCAGTTTTTCATATAATATTTTTACACTTTCCTTCTCATTATATATGGGGATGACTATGGAAAGATCCAGTTTTTGGGAGATTTTTTTCTTTTTATCCATTGATCCTGTCTTTTCTAATCATTGTCTTATACCAGTCTATAAAAAAACCAATGCCTTCCACTATATCAGTCCCGGGATGATAGCCTAATATCCTTTTTGCTTTATCGATATCTGCATATGTCCTCAATACATCCCCGGGCCGGGGGTCTGAAAGCTTTATATCAGCTTTTTTCCCGGAAACATCTTCTATTATCCGGACAAGCTCCATGATCTTTACCGAATTAGAATTGCCAAGATTGAAGATATGGTAACCGTCTAAAGCCTCCAGGCTGTTCTCAATACCATTTATTATATCATCAATATAGGTATAATCCCTGGATGAATCCCCTTTGCCATAGATCTCGATAGTCTCACCTTTAAATATCCTCCTGGTAAATTTGTGTATGGCCATCTCGGGCCGCTGCCTTGGTCCATAAACGGTAAAGAACCTGAAACAAAAAACCGATATCCCGTAGAGGCTGTGATAGGTATGGCATATGAGTTCACCGGCTTTTTTTGTAGCTGCATAGGGTGAGACCGGATGGTCTACCCTGTCTGTCTCGGAGAAAGGTATTTTTTCATTACCGCCATAGACTGAAGAGGAAGAGGCAAAAATAAACCTTTTTATATCTTTATCCCTGCAGGCCTCAAGCAGGTTTATGGTCCCCTGCATATTTACTTTTTCATAGACCAGCGGATTTAAGAAAGAATGGCGCCCCCCCCGCCATTGCCGCAAGATGGATCACCAGATCAAACCTGTTATTATTGAATATCTCTTCCAGATGGTCCTGATCGCAGATATCGGCATTTATAAGCTGGAAGCTCTTGTTGTCCTGCAGTAAAGAGATATTATCCTTTTTTATGGCTGGATCATAAAAATCATTAAAATTGTCAATACAGGTGACTGTATTGTCTTCGACCAGTCTTTGGCATAAGTGAGAACCGATAAAGCCGGCTCCGCCTGTAATAAGTATTTTCATAAAATTATTTCTTTTGTGTCAGTTCCCGATTACCGCCCCGGCAATCCATCATTGTCTGAAACCTATTAAAAAATCCTAATAATTATACACAATATATTGTTTTTTATTAATCTCCGGATTACATCCAGACCTGAAAGGCATGGAGCTTATTTATTAGATCCAAATGACCGATCATTCAAAAAAGTCAAAGACGCTGATGACTTTCCTGAAAAATATTGAAAGGTTTTCATCATAAAATGGAAAATCTATTATCTCCATGAAGATGACCAGGGCTATAAGGATAACCAGCACAAAAAACAGGTAATATAACACTTTTAACAGGATAGTCCTTTTCAATGCCTCCTACTTCCTTCCCCCCAGGCTGTTAAGATAAGGGACGATATTATTGAATACTGTCTGTGCTACCACTTCCGATCCGGCTGATGTATAATGCATGCCGTCAGACAGATAGCCCCCTTTATTCTGGGAAAGAGGGGTGGTTACATCTATAACAGGTATCCCGTGCTTTGCCGCTACCTGGCGGATTATATTATTATATATAGGCCATTCCGATTTGCCGGGCTGGGTTATGGGGCCGATGAGATTTATGAAAACGGTAGCTCCCTGTCCCCTTGCTTTGGCAATGATATTATCAATACTGTAGCTGAAGTAACTCTGGCTGCCCCCTACATCATTTGTGCCGTATGCCACGATAAGTATGGTGGGGTGCAGGGGTCCCACGGTACTGTCATAGCGGTTCAGTCCCTGAAAAGACATCTCTCCGCTTACGCCGCTGGCGGAAGTGTTGTAATCAGCGGCGGGAAAGGCCGCCTCCAGTTTATTGTCCAGCCGCTGCACCCAGTCTGATTTTGTGATAAGCGAATCACCCATGGCCACCACATTGAGATACGGGTGTCCCTGTATGTAAATACTTGCAGGCTCTATGGGGAATTCTTCTTCATAGGCGGCGATATGGAATTCTGTGCTCAGGGTGCTGCTCTTATAGTAATGATCGCTGTTTACAGTCATCTTGAAAGTTATTTCCCGGGATTGGCCCACTTCGAGACCTTCCATGTCCCATATAAGTCCGCGTATCCCATCATCCCACCTGATACCTTCTGCAGTACCGGATTTGCTTACATAGGTCGCCTGAGCCGGTACAGGGCAATAAAGACTATATTTCTCAGCTTTTGTATAGCCTGTGTTTTTCAAAGTTACTTTTACATCAATAGCCTCGCCGGCCCAGAGGTATGATCCCCCATTGGCATCAGTAAGGGTGACAGTGCTTTCAGAAAAATCAGGAAAGAGCCTGGCAATGTCAGAGACTTCATCTGAGCCTGTCTGGCTCCCCTTATAGAAGGCTGACACAGTGGTCGTTATCTCATCCCTGTCCTTTACTCCTCCGCTTTCCAGGATTCCCCTGAAAGCCAGTCTTTTTGATCCGCCGGGCCTTATCTCATCCAGTATCCAGATTATCTCTCCGTCACTGTATCTGCCTGATTGCCCTATACTTTCAGTTTTTATGGTCAGATGTCCTGAAGGGCTGCTTCTTATTTCTACGTCTCTTGCTGTCATATCGCCGGTATTCTTTATCTCGATAGCATATGACAGCTCATCCCCCAGGAAGACGAAGTCTCCGCCGGAGCCGGCAGAAGTGATTTTCACATAACCAAGGTCGGGACTGCTCTCTACCCTATGCCCGGGACCGCCGTCCAGGATGGTTTCAAGTTCCTGGTCCCCGATGGAATATGCCAGTATCACATCTCCCATCTCTATTTTTGTACCGTTATCCAGGGGTGTATCTACTTCCAGTTCAAAAACCGCCTGACCGGATGAATCCCGGGGCAGGTCCCTTACAGCATAGACCAGTGTATTTTCTTTTTCATCAAGTTCTCCGCCTTCTGTAAAGGATACCGCTTTCGTATGGCCGGGGATGGGTATGGTTATCTCCAGCAGGTCCACGTCCCGGTAGCCGGTGTTTTTGTAATTTACCTCATAGCTGAGTATATCCCCCGGGCTTATATCTTCCATGGAGTGCGTGATCACATTATTTGAAAGACTGTCCCCAAAGTTGGGACTCATATATAACTGGAAATAATAATAAAAACCGGCTCCAATGCCAGCCAGGACAATTGCGAAGACGGAGAGGATCACTATTATTTTTTTATTTGTAAGGCTCATATCCGGCATAAGACCCCTTATCCTGCCAAAAAAATTTACAAAAAAAAGAGCCAGACTGTCTAAAACTTTTTCTGCTTTATCCCTTAAACCCATTAAAATCCAAAATACGCCGCAGATCTTGACAAACAAAAATAATTTTTACTACAAATAAAGATTTTTTTCAATATATACTTCCAGAAAACTGTTCCAATATCCCCGCCATCCTTTATCAGGTATCCCGCCTGCCGTACTTTATATACCCGGAGCCAACAGCTTCATCCCCGGGTCCTTTTATCTATATATTCTTTCAGCGCTTTTTTCCAGTGCCGCATTTCTGAGATACCGGCATTCCTGAGTCTGGCATTATCCAGCACTGAATAGGCGGGTCTTATGGCACCGGCGCCCAGCTCTTTACTGGTTATGGGATTTATATCCGCATCTATCCCTGACAGCCTGAATACCTCGCAGGCAAATTCATACCAGGAACATTCTCCTGTATTGGTCATATGATACAGCCCGTATTTTCCCACCTGGATGAGCTCATACAGCTTCTGTGCCGCATCCCTGGTGCTGGTGGGGGTAAGCACCTGGTCATCTACCACCCTGATCTGTTGCCTCTCTCCTGCCAGCCTGAGCATGGTCTCCACAAAGTTTATATTGCCCTTTCCCGTGCACCCGGCATGGCCGTAAAGCCCGGAAAGCCTTACCAGGTAATATTTTTTCAGCATATACTGGACCACCTTCTCTCCTGCCAGCTTGGAGATAGCATAGATGCTCCTGGGGCCGGGGCAGTCATCCTCGGTATAGGGAGTATCCTTATCGCCGGCAAAGACAAAATCCGTGGAGAAATGCATAAGCGGTATATCCATGTCCCTGCATATTGAAGCCAGTTTCTTCACACCGGCAGCATTGACCCGGAATGCTTCTTCCGCCCTGTCCTCACACAGGTCTACATTGTGATAGGCAGCGGTATTTATGACCAGGTCAGGCCGGGACTTCCCTATAAGCCTGCGGGTCCCCTCATGATCACATATATCGACCTCTTCAAGGCCTATAAGGCCCTGTACTTTTATATCCCGGGAAGTAAAATATTGATCTATATCCGTTCCCAGCTGGCCGTCGACCCCGATAAGAAATACTTTCAATATGCCTCCATCATATAAACACTGTTTTACAAGACAAAAAACCTGAGAAGATAATATACGGCTATCTCAAGTGATATAAGCGCTATATAGGAAATACCGGCATATAGTCTTGCCCGCTTCTTTTTCCAAAATGCCGTTATCCTCAATAATTCTATAGCCGCCGCCCCGATGACGGAAAGGAAGGCAAAGGTAAAGTACTTATTGGCATACAGCTTGTAGAAAAGGCCGGAGAAGGGATGCCTGTCATACCAGGGTATTTTCCTTATTTCTTCAAAATATCCGGGACCGATCCGGAAAGGGCTGGCTTCCGGATTATTTAGGAAGGCGCCCACATGGACCCGGGACAGGTCATGGCCATCGTTTATGCCCGGGTCCATTTCTATATATGTATAGCCGGCTATATCCAGTATGATGCCGTCCATATAGTCGTCGGCATCCAGCGTCGACTCATAGGAAAGGGTATCTCCTTTAATTTCCCAGGCATCTTCATCTTCCCAGGCCGCCGCCTCCACATCATCAATGCTGCCGTCTGTGGAGACAGAGCCGGAAAATGACGCATCCTTCCTGTCAATACTCCAAAAAATATGAAGCCTGCCGCCTTCTTCCCATATATAATATCCATAACTGGCGCCGGGGATAAATCCCACCTCCCGGCAGCCGCAAAAGATCACTGCCGCCAGGGAGATGGCCAGGACCAGGAATATGGCCATAAGGACAGTCTTTTTCCTCATGTCCTGCCTCCATCCCGGTCTGCGCCGGTCAAGCTCCGGATGTCCCGGTAGATGAGGTATATCATCCACAGCGAGACCGCGGTAAAAATGCTCCTGAAGATATTCACGAATTTTGCCGGATCGTAGAATCTATTTATAATAGGTATGGGCCCGGTTATATAGATAAAAAATTTCTGGTCCAGCGGTGCAAACACGAATTTGGTAACCAGGTCGCCCCAGTAGATGAGCACCACCATAAGCAGTCCGAACTGCAGCCAGTGATAATATGCCAGGTGCTTCCTCCTGGCAAAGATTATAACCAGGAAAGGCACCGTCCATAAAACATACTGGGGATGGAAATAACTCAGCGCTATATATGCCAGGTAGATGATTGCCCCGTAATTTATGAGCAGGTCAAAGCTTTTTTTTCTTATGTGTATAAAACTGAAGACTATGATGAAATAGGCCGCTATGAATATGAATATCCGGTCGTGGATTATAAGTTCCAGCTTTGATGATAGTATATAGTTGAAATGCTGGGTGTTAAGCAGTGCCAATATGAGGCTCTTTCCATAAAAAAGATTGGAAAATGCTTCTACTGCTGCCAGGCCCGAAACCCCCAGGACTGATAAAAGTATATAGTCTTTTTTGCTCCTGGCCAGATAGAAGATAAGGGGCAGGAGTATCATTATGGGGAAAAACCTCAATGCAATAGCTGCTGCCAGCACCAGGATAGACCAGTATTTCCTGTCTTTCTTAGCCAGAAGCAGTGCTATTATGGTCACAAACACCCCTATTATGTCATGCCTGGCAAATATATAAAGCACAAAGATGACTACCGGATTAAACATCCAGAACCTGAAAACATTGAGCCTGCCTTCTGCATCATCATCAAAAGACAGTCTGATGATAAAGAACATGCACAGAAGGTCGAATATGAGGTAAAGCCCCTTAAACAGGGCCAAAACCGTAAATACATTATAGCCGGCATTAAAATTTATCCAGGATGTCCATGTATTTTCATCCAGTAATATGGAAGAATATCCGCTTACCGCCGGCACCATGGCCTTTATTATAAAAAGATAGGCGCTATGGATGATATGGGTTATTACCTGATGAAAATCTGAAGCAAAATTGCCGCCGAATACCGTCTCTGCCGCCCTCTGGTAGGTTGACAGCAGGTCCCTCTGGAAAAAGAAGGGAAGCAGCATAAGCCTCACCAGCATGCCTATCAGGAAATACTTATAGAACCTCCGGGAGAGCCCGGCATCATCATATATGGCCGGGGTAAGGAGCGTCCTGCCTATGCGGCCGAAAAAAACCTTTACCCTTTTCATGGCTTGTCATTCTCCCCGATTCTTTCGTCCATGCCTTTAACCTGCTTTCCTTGCCTATCTATGGCGGATGTAATTAATAAAATATCTTGAAGTATTCCTGACTCCGCTGTGTGCCAGGTGATAGAAGAAAAGTCCTGCCAGGCTTCTTCCGCTTTTATTTTTACCGCTATCTTCCACCGGCCTGCCGCTGCTGCTATTATTCTTTAAGGCATTGGATACCGGGTCCCGGCAGAAATCTATTATGGGTGCGCAGATATTCTCCCAGGTAAAGTCTTTTGATATCCTTTCGATATTGTCTACGCATCTGTCATAGAAATCGCCTTTGCCGGCAAGCTCCAGTATGGCATCAGCCAGGTCTTCCGGAGATGCTTCCGGCACCATGAGCCCCAGGCCCTCGGTCCTTACCAGGTCGCTCAGATAATCTCCCTCGGTGGAGATAATGGGAAGACCGGCCCACAGGTAGTCCAGTATCCTGGTCCTGAATGAGAACCTGGTCTCAATATGGTTGGGATGGGTTATTATCCCGGCATCAGCCTCAAGCAGGTAGTTGTGCCTGTGATCATAATCCACCCAGTCAAAATTAAAGAATATATTTTTTTCATACAGTCCCAGTTTTTTGGCCCGGTCAACCGTCTTTTTCACCATATCCAGCTCTTTTACTTCCGGATTGGGGTGCTTTACACCCATAAAATACAGTTTTACATTTTTTCTTCTCCGGTAGACTATGTCCATGGCATTTATAAGGGTAAGGGGATCAAACCAGTTATATATGCCGCCGCCCCATATAATTATAAAATCATCATCTTCTATCCCCTTCACCACGCCCCTTATGACTTTTTCCGTGTGGATAGGTCTGTGGGACTGCAGACCGAAGGGTACCACATCTATCATCCTCCTGAGGCTGGGATCTATATTATATGCAAAGGGGTTGACCCTTCCCAGGGCTGCCAGCATTCCCAGCCAGAAGTCTCTCTGCCGGTCTGAAGCGCAAATAAAGAAATCCCCATAATAGAACTGTTCATTGAAAGTCTTCTGCAGGGAATTGTATACTTCCAGTCTTTTTTTCATGCTCCTGCCCTCATATTCGGCCAGGGTGGCAAGATTATAGGGATCGTACATATCGACTATGATGAATTTTCCAGATTCCTTTATGCTCTCAAACCTTGAAAGCATCATCCCATTACAAATTATGACATCGGATGCAGAGACAAGACTGCCCAGAGTCTTCTCATCCCTGTACTGCCTTATGGGGAAATCCTCGTCGATTATGTCGGTCTCATTGGGAACCGCCAGCACTACATCCATGTGCTCATTCAATATACGTGCAAAATTAAGGAGCCTTATGGCGGGACCGGCCATGCTCCGGGATACCGGGTCTCCTGAGACTATGATGACTTTCCTTCTTATGTCTTTTTCGAATATCTTGTATATGCCCAGGCTCCTTAACATCTCCTCATGGTTCCTGCGGTACTGGGGATCTGCAGACACCGGCATAAACTGGGCTTTAAAATATGAGAATACAGCCCTGTCATCCCTTTTCCTTTTTGACTGCACCTCCTGTCTTTTCCTGACCAGCTCAGGCAGCTGATCGAAGAAACTCCGTGCCGCTGCCAGGGAGCTAAGCGGTTCTCCCGATATATTGATTTCCGGTTCCTGGCTGCTCTGTTCTCCTGAAAGGTCATAATACTTTTTGTAATCAAACTTTACATCTACAAAAACCCGGTTAAGTATATTTGCCAGGGTCCCGGAAAATGCCCTGGCCAGATTGCGGTCATCATAATTCTTGAATACCGAGAAAAGCGAGTTGCGCTCCTTTAAGAACCTGAGCTTATCCTGGCTGAACCTGTCCGAAGTGCCATGGTGATGGTGGTATACTATAGATTTTGGGACAAACACTATCCTGTATCCCAGTAACCACAGTCGCCATCCCAGGTCCACATCCTCATAATAGGCAAAGAAATCACTGTCAAAACCCCCCGCCTCCAGGAATATATGGCGCTGTATAAGCATGGCTCCCCCATTGGCAAAGGGTATGAACTTATACTGCTGGTGCGTATCTTGTTCCACCGGGAGACCGTAATCTATCTGGAATCCCTTGCCCTCGAAATTAATCATACCGCCCACGAAATCAAGGCTCTTTCCGTCCATGGAAAGGACTTTAGACCCCGAAGCCACCACCTCTTTATCCTCAAAAATAGGGTCAAGAAGTTCGATGAGCCAGCGGCTGCCGACCCTGGTATCATTGTTAAGGAATGCTATATACTCACCATTTGCCGCTTCTGCCGCCTGGTTGTTAGCAGCGGCAAAGCCGGTATTGCGGTCATTCTTTATAAGCCTTACATTGCTGTATTCTGACTCTATAAGCTCTATCGAAGAATCAGTGGATCCGTTATCTACTACTATTATCTCCAGCCTGTCGGGGGGATAATCAAGTCTGTTTATACTGTCAAGACACTGGCCCAGGTAGTCTTTGCCGTCAAGGTTTACTATGGCAATCGATACCAGGGGGAATTCCAGGATATCTTTCATATATCTAAAACTCCTAGGAAACATTTATTCTTAATTCAGGATAAATTATAACAAACAATTTATTTTAAACAATATTGGCAACAGGCCTTATTATTCCTTCAAATCATATATTATGGATTTAATTGTTGATATTATAACCGTTATAATCTAAAGTTTTTAGCAAATGTAATTTATCTACCTTATGAGAGAAAGATGAAAGACATAAACATAGCCTTTATTACGGAGAGGATGATACGGGGTCACGGTGTTGACCTGGTGGTGGACAGACTGGCTGACGGGCTGGCAAAGAAGGGATACTACACCAGGGTATACTGTAATTATTTTGATGAGAC
>CAZDXU010000150.1:0-3746 GCA_964509585.1 uncultured Actinomycetota bacterium
AGGCGTATTAAGCTTGTATTCGAATGCTTCTTTCGCATTCTTTAATGGGAATACTTTTGTCACCAGCGGACGCACATCGATAAGTCCGCTGTAAATAAGTTCGCTGGCCCTGATAAAATCCCGGTGCCTGAAAAGAAAAGTCGTCCGTAAAAGCACTTCCTTTAGGAGGACCGACAGGTGATCCATTGCAAGACTTTTACCGCATACCCCCACTATCAGTACTGTGCCGGATTTCTTTACCATTTTTACAGCAAAGTCAACAGTGGCATCGGTGCATACATTATCGATAACAATATCTATTTTCCTGTCCTTTGAATATTCCGCAAGCTTTTCCGTTTTATCAGGGTCATCACAGTCCAGGACCAGATCAGCACCCAGCTTTTTTGAAAATCTCCGGCTGTAGTCGGCGGTATCCATAGTTATGGTCTTATTTCCATTCAGCCTTAATAACTGCTGTTCGATAAGCCCCACGGTGCCGGTCCCTATTATTAGTATATTTGAATCCCTTATCTCCCCGGCTGCATGGATAACGCAGGCGGCAGGTTCGATAAATGGCGACAGCATCATATCAAATGAGGGGTCAAGCCTGACAATATTCTTAAGGGGAACAGATACTTCTTCAGCCATACCATTGATGCCTGACATATTCTCGCAAAGATGTTCCAGCGAATTCCTGCAGTAATAGCACTGGCCGCAGTATATATTGGGATTTACTGCTGCCTTCATACCCTCTTTTAATCCGCTGCCCCCGCCTTCTATCTTTTTTATAATACCTCCATATTCATGCCCTATGATATTATCAGGGTTTCCTATGGGAGAGTGCCCCGTGTAGCGGTGCATATCTGAACCGCATATGCCGTTTGCTTTTACTGCAATAACAGCTTCGCCATTCTTCGGTACCGGCGCATCGCCTTCTTCATAGACGATGTCATAAGGCTTCTTCATCTTGACCTGAAACATCTATCCTGCCTTTTCCGCTTTATTTAGATAATGTATATTAAATATTTAAAAAACAGCATATCTCTTACAACAGCTTCGATTAGCAGGATCTCTGCAGACCGGTATTTTTTTTCTGGCCTGCATAGCGCTCATATAGTTTTTCCAGATCTGTAAAAGGTATGCTGTGCGGTGGTTTCCCTTTTAGCGCGGCTTCAGTCGATATCTCACAGAGAGCCCTGTTTGCAGGCGTGCCTATATTAAGATCTCTTCCAAGGTCTGCTACATCACCATTGAGCCTGGGTGTTTCGCTGCTTCCGGCTTTTCTGGCAAGCGTCTGCCACCCCGATCCGCCCCAGTCCGTACCTCTCTGCTCCGGGGCTTCCCAGCGTTCCCATTTTGAAGCTCTCTTTATCCTTTTTTGAAAATCTTTAAGTTCTTCAAATCCGATCCCTGCTGCTTTCCATACTATCTGTGCTTCATCTCGTATAATACTTAAAAACTCCTCTTCCTGCTTTTTTGAACTTTTGATCACGCTATATGCATTACCGAGGTTATGGAGGCACTTCCCTGCCTTGCTTCTCATGATACTTTTGTGGGTTTTTGCAATAAAGCCTGCCTGGCACAGGGCATGGGAGATCTTCCCACATATATCATCGATCCCTGATGGATATCTGCCTATATCAATATATCCGCGGTCTCCGGAAAAATTATGTATGACTTCTCCGGGATCAAGGTAAAAACCGGGAACTACTATCATGGCTCCATAGATCTTATCAAATACACGTGACGCATAAGATTCATTCCATATGCTATTCTGCATACAGCATATTGGCAGGTCTATGGGGGCGCCGGCAGATCTTAATTCGGAAAGACATAAAGGTGTATGCTGGGACTTGGCTGTCAGGAGCACTATGTCATCAACCTGGAACGGCCCGAGGTCTTCCTCCTTATCTGTGGCAGGGATGTTTAGATCATAGCGTCCCGAGCTGGTTATCAGCAGGAGACCATTGTCCTTTATTGCCGATATATGGGAAGGCCGGCCCTTTAATATTACTTCTGCTCCGCTTTTAAAAAGAAACCCGCCTATTACAGACCCGATACCTCCGGCACCGTAGATTATATACCTGATTTTTTCTTTCCTTTATACTCGATTACATTATAATGGATACACAAACAAAATCCTGAAGATTGTTAATAATATAACTTTATGTATTTACAAAATATAACCTATTATTTATTATAATCATTATATATCATAATTATAATAAGGAGTAGGTTAACATTATGAGATTTACAGGCAAGACAGCTATCGTCACCGGCGCAGCCCGCGGGATAGGCAGGGGGATCGCTCTGCGGCTGGCAAAGGAAGGCGCCAATTTGGCTATTATAGACCTTAGGGGACCGGCTGCGGAAGAGACCGCAGGGGAGATAAAAAAGCTGGGGGGAACAGCTGTTGCCAAACAGTCTGATGTACGTGACAGCGCCCGAATAAAAGAGATCGTCGCTGAGCTGATAGACCAGTTCGGCAGCATTGATATCCTTGTAAACAATGCAGGAGGCCCTGCCAGCTTTTTTGGCATAGACGGCCTGGATAATACCCCGTTTATTGATTCAAAACAGGAGACCTGGGAATTAATTTTGGACGTCAATCTTCTCGGTCCAATGATACTTACCCATGCTGTCCTGGGCAGCATGATAGAAGGACGTAAGGGCAAGATAATAAATATCGGTTCGGTTGCCGGCGTGACCGGCCTGGTAAAAATGGTAGACTACTCAGCAGCAAAGGGCGGTATTATCGCCATGACCAAAGCGCTTGCCATAGAGCTGGGAGAATACAATATCAATGTAAACTGCGTTTCACCGGGATCTATCAAGACCTGCTCCGGAGCGCCCCCTACCTATTTGAAGCGGATCGGCTACCCAGATGATATTGCAAATGCGGTATGCTTTTTGGCATCTGAGGAAGCTGACTTTATCACAGGACAGAATTACATCGTTGACGGCGGCAGGGTTCTCAGCACAACATGCCTTTAAGACATATGTCCGGGTAAGTAAGTTCAGGCATGGCTGTTAATAAATTTGACCGGTACAGATTATTATAAGAAAGCATGCGGCGGAAGAGTTATTCCCTGACCCCGCAGCTGCGGCCTCCGTCTATCATATAATTGGTCCCGGTTATAAAGGCTGCCTTCTCAGAGCATAGATACTCGATAAGGTCTACCACCTCCTGCGGCTGTGCCGCTCTACCCAGCAATGTCTTCATATTAGCCATGGCCGGACGGGTAAGGACGGGACCCGGTGATACACAGCATACACGGACCCCGTGTGGTCCCCCGTACAGTGCAAGTGATTTTGTCAGCCCGTTCATGACACCGCTTTTTGCAGCGCTATAGTCAATAACTCCGGAGCCTGTCTCGCCTTCTGAAGAGCCGATATTTATGATAACGCCTTTTCCCTGATCGAACATATATCCCATTACTGCATGGGCAAAATATAAAGGCCCTTTAAAGTTTACATCGATCCCCCAGTCAATTATGTCTATGGGCAGGTCCTTAAAGTCTTCTTTCCTTCCAAATACACGCCTGGATGCTCCGCCGGCGCTGTTTATAAGGATATCTATGCGGCCATATTCCTCAACGGTCTTTTCCGCCGCACTTTTTACCATGCCGTAATCACGCACATCGACAGGCAGTGCCAGCGAGCTGCCTCCGGATCCATTTATCCTTTCTGCTTCGGCCTTCACTGTTTCCAGGTCTACATCAGTCAGGACTACGCTTGCTCCCCTGGATGCCAGCTGCTGTGCAGCA
>CAZDXU010000151.1:0-4271 GCA_964509585.1 uncultured Actinomycetota bacterium
CTCCAGCCTTCTTATGGTATAAAGAAGCTGGACCGAGTCTATATCAAATACCGGCTGTGCATGGGGATGGTCTCCCAGGGTGGTATGGTCGCCGGTAAGCGCCAGGACATTCCTTATTCCCATGACATGCGCATTTAATAATTCCGACTGGATGGAAAGCCTGTTCCTGTCCCTGCAGGTTATCTGAAGTATAGGATCCAGGCCCATCTCCTTCAGTATCACACAGGTAGTGAGCGAACCCAGCCTCATGACTGAGCTCTGGAGGTCGGTCACATTTATGCCATTGGCCACTTCCCTGAGGTATTCCACCTCTTCCCTTATTCCCTTAACCTCAGCTCCCTTGGGAGGGCCTACCTCGCAGGTGTATACGAAGTCACCCTTTTTGAGAGCTTTCTCCAGTCCCGGTTTTTTTGCTGCCTTTTCTGTAGTTGCCATCATTGCTCCTCTACCGGCGCATAAGCTGCATCCGGTGTATTATTATTGAAAAAAATAATAAAATAAAATCTGTTTCATTTTAACAAAATAGAAAGTAAATTCAATGAAATTGCGGAATACAGGGATGATGCTGCTGCAGTTTTTTAAGGGAAAGGGCAGGATGGAAGATAAATATGCTGCAGCAGGGGAAAAAAGGTATGAGGAGATAGAGCATCCTTCCGATGTGGGGCTGAGATTCCGGGGCCGCAGCCTTGAGGAACTATTCCAGAATGCCGGAGAAGGCATGTTCTCCCTGATAACTGACATAGAAAGGGTAGAGCCCTTAATAAGTCTTGAACTGGAGCTGAAAGGGGAGAGCAGAAGCTATGAAGACATTCTCATTGCCTGGCTGGAAAGACTCCTTTATTATTTCGAAGTGGACTATATGCTCTTTTCACAGATCTTAGTAAAAGAACTGATAAACTCTGAAAACAGCTATATGCTGAAGGCGGTATTATATGGAGACAGGATAGATAGAAAAAAGCATAGTATAATGGAAGAAATAAAGGCTCCTACATACCAGTTTTTAAGTATTTACCGCGATAAGGAAAGCCGCAGATGGGAAGGAACCGTGGTCTTTGATGTATGACAGGGAAAAATACGCCATACAGAAGATAAGTGATTATAAATGGGAAGTCCGAAAGGACGGATCCCCGGGCATGAGGGTGCCGGGCATCATCTTTTCTGACCAGAAGCTCCTGGAACATGCCAGGAATGAAAATACCATAGGCCAGGTGGTAAATGTGGCTTCGCTTCCCGGGATAGTCAGGGCTTCCTATGCCATGCCTGATATACATTTCGGCTACGGCTTTCCTATCGGGGGAGTGGCTGCATTTGACCCGGAAGACGGAGGGATAATCTCTCCCGGAGGGGTGGGATTTGACATATGCTGCGGGGTCAGGGTCTTAAGGAGCAATATTATAGCTGATGATATAAGGGATGATATAAGAGATATAATGTCCCTTATCTCTTATGCGGTACCCAGGGGAACTGGCAGAGGGGGCGGCATCCGCCTTTCCGGAAAAGACCTGGACGGGATACTCTCCGGAGGGGTAGACCGGGCCCTGGGCATGGGTTATGGTTTTAAAGAAGATAAGGAATTCATTGAAGATAATGGCAGCATGGATGATGCAGATCCGGAATGCGTAAGCGAGACAGCAAAGAAGAGGGGTTCTGGACAGCTGGGAACACTGGGATCGGGGAATCATTTCCTGGAAGTGCAGGCGGTAGAGGAAGTATATGATGCCGGGATAGCTGACATATTCGGGCTTTTTAGAAAACAGGTATTGATAATGGTACATTCAGGATCAAGGGGCCTGGGACACCAGGTCTGCAGTGACTATATAAAGGTCATGCAGAGGGCATCAGAAAGATACGGCATAGAAGTAAAGGACAGGCAGCTGGCAGGCGCGCCTCTGGATTCGCCGGAAGGTAAAAGATATTACGGGGCTATGGCATGTGCCGCCAATTTTGCTATGGCGAACAGGCACTGCCTGGCGCACAGGGTAAGGCATACCCTGGAAAGGTATCTGGGGCAGTCAGCTGAGAAGCTGGGCCTTTATACCCTGTATGATATATCCCACAATATAGCCAGGTGGGAAACACATAAAGTCAATGGGGACAGCAGGAAGCTATGCCTGCACCGCAAGGGCGCCACCCGGGCCTATGGCCCCGGAAGCAGCAGCCTGCCGCCAGGGTACAGGCAAGCGGGCCAGCCGGTCATGATTCCGGGTAATATGGGTACCTATTCCTATATAATGGCCGGTACCGAGACTGCCATGGAAGAAAGCTTTGGTTCCACCTGCCACGGCGCCGGAAGGATGATGAGCCGTTCCCGGGCCAAAAAGACTATAGACGGAAGCCAGCTTAAGAAAGACCTGGAGAATAATGAGAATATAGTAGTCATTGCCGACAGCATGCAGGGACTGGCAGAGGAAGCGCCTCAGGCATATAAGGACATCGATAGGGTGGTAGACATAGCGGTCAGGGCGGGCCTTTCAACAAAAGTGGCAAGGCTGCGCCCCCTGGGAGTTATAAAAGGTTGACCTGGAGAAGTTTTAAATAGAATAAATAATATGGTATTTTTTTTAATCGGAGAGGAGAAGATATGCCCAGAGGCCTTTGTCTTTTTTTCGGTGTCATACTGATAATCATCGGGTCCATGTCATTTTATGGTCATTTTACTATCGAGCCGCTGTGGATAAGGATAACCATCATAGTCATAGGGGGCTTAAGTTTCCTTACCAGCATTGCCAGGAGAAAATAGGTCCCGCCCTTTTTTTATAGTCATCCACAAGAATATCCCTTTTACTATACCCTTAAAAGACCAGGCAGAGTTTCCTGTGCCTGGTCTTTTGCAATAGATTCTAGTATGGTCCCCGGATTTTAAAAAAACATTAAAATTTGATAAAAAATAGAAAATTAGTGGTATAATATCCCTGTATTTTAAAAAAATAGAATAATTAACATATTTTTTAGTTTTTTTTAAGTATTTAAGAAAATATTTTAAAATAAGGAGCATATATTATGAGGGAACTGGACCTTTTAACAGATTTTTCTCAAAAAGCAGGTATCGCTATCGATCCCAGGGATATAAAGATAGATGATACCACCCTCAGGGATGGTGAACAGACTGCCGGCGTGGTATTTGCCAATGATGAAAAGATCCACATCGCCAAGATGCTGGATAAGGTGGGCGTACACCAGATAGAAGCAGGCATACCGGCAATGGGCGGAGATGAAAAAGAGGCCATAAAGAAGATCGCCTCACTTGACCTTAACTGCAGCGTGCTGGCATGGAACAGGCCGGTCAAGACAGATATACAGGCTTCCATAGAATGCGGTGTAGACGCGGTGGCCCTTTCCATATCTTCATCAGACATACATATTGAGCATAAGCTGAGAAAGAGCCGGGAATGGGTGCTGGAGACTATGAAGTCCGGTGTGGATTTTGCCAAGAGCCACAATCTTTATGTGTCTGTAAATGCAGAAGATGCTTCAAGGTCCGATATGGAGTTTTTGCTCCAGTTTGCCAGGACTGCGCGCGACGCCGGAGCTGACAGGCTTCGTTACTGCGATACCCTGGGAATACTGGATCCTTTTGAGACATTTTTAAGGGTCAAGAATATAATAGATATTATAAGTATAGATATGGAGATGCACACCCATAATGATTTCGGTATGGCCATAGCCAATGCCATTGCAGGGATAAAGGCAGGCGCGACATATGTTAATACTACCATAAACGGTCTGGGCGAGAGAGCCGGCAATGCAGCTTTCGAGGAACTGGTAATGGCCTTAAAATTTGTGGAGGGTGTAGACCTGGGAATAAATACCGGCCTTTTCAGGAACCTATCAGAATATGTGGCCAGGGCTTCCAACCGGGTCCTGCCGACATGGAAGCCTATAGTAGGCGGCAAGCTTTTTGTATATGAAGATGAGAATAAGATAAAAGGCATACTGGCTGACCCTGCTACATATGAACTTTTCAAGGAAACAGATGTAGGTCTTGAGAGGCAGTATGTGCCGGGCAAATATTCGGGCAAACTGTCCATTACCCAGAAACTAAAGACGCTGGGAAAGGAGATCGGCGATAAGCAGGCAGAGGAGCTGGCAGAGATAATAAGGAAGAAGACAGTATCGTCCAAGAGGTCCTTATTTGACAGCGAGATACTTGATACCTACAAGGAATATATGGGCAGCTCCAAAAAAGAAAAAGCAGGGAAGGGGAAGGATAAATAATGGCCAGGCAAAAAAAAGACAGGAAGATCAATATCATAGATACTACTTTGAGGAAT
>CAZDXU010000152.1:0-4593 GCA_964509585.1 uncultured Actinomycetota bacterium
AATTAGTACCCGTTCTGTCGTGGGGGTGTAGCTCAGTTGGGAGAGCGCCTGCCTTGCAAGCAGGAGGTCAGCGGTTCGATCCCGCTCATCTCCACCAATTAACCAGGACATGCATTCCCGGGATGCGGGCAATTAGCCCAAAGACCTCGTATTATGCTTTTTTAGCATATCGGCAAGCGTGATGGAGCTCAGCGTATCATCAAACTGTCTGCTGGCCTGCTCCCAAATATCATGGGCAACACATGTACCGGACCTGTAGCAGATATCAGGGCTTTCCACACATTCGGTAAAAGCAAGGTTTCCCTCGACTGCCTTCAGTATCTGGGAGAGCTTGATATCTTCCGGCGGCCTGGCCAGATAATATCCTCCATGAGAACCCCGTGTCGATTTTATAAGGCCTGCGATCTTTAAGGGTATTATCAGCTGACCCAGGTATTTAAGGGATATCTCCTGCCTGCTGCTGATATCTTTCAGCAGCATAGGGCCCTGCCCGAAACTAAGTCCAAGTTCCAGCATAAGCCGGGTGCTGTATCTTCCCCTTGTTGATAATTTCATCTCTGTCTCTCTTTGGTGTAATAATAATCCTGTAACAATACTAGTATTCTAATAGAATTAATAAATTTTGTAAATCAAAGACACTTCCCGGCCGGCATATTGCTTTTCCCGGTAATCCGCATAACTTTAATGGCCGGTTCAGTCTTTATGTATACGCTATATCCTATTTCTGTTAAAATATTCAGGAATAAAAGGCAGGAGAATACTGGCTGTAATGGGAGCTGGAAATGTTTAAGACATGGATAGAGATATTTCTAGGTAAGATCGGGCAATATATTATTGATTTTATTGCCGGCTACTATTATTTTATCATACCTCCCATTATCGTATATGGAATATTCCTGACCCTGGCTTCCTATAATCTTAGAAGGCTGGGAAAGCAGGTAAACAGAATAATAATAAAACAGGCCCGGGATATGATGAAAGAAAATAACCAGATAAGTTTTATAGACCTGGTAGACCATATAAATATATCCTGGGGAACCATAATAAGCCAGCATTCCTTTTTTCCTTATATATCACAGGAATCAGACCTCTGGGTATCCCGGACTTCCAGGGAAAATGTACGGAATATTTTAATGAGGGACAATGCCAGGATAAGGATGGTCCTGGAAAGGAACGGGATATTCCTGCTGTCGCCGCAGCCGGAAGTAAGGAAAAACCTCTACAAGGAATTCATACACAGGATAACCAGGAGGAGATGACCTGGGGCAGCCAGAGACCTATGCAAAAAGGTTTATTATAGGCTTTATTATCTGGAGAAGTATCCAGAAAAATAAATTGGAACTTGCTCCTATGCTGCTAACAGCAGAGTAGGGGCCGGGGACGGCATATCCATATCTCATAAAATAATTAGTGAATACCTGGCTCATATCTGTAGTGATCCAAAGTACCAGCGGCACTATAAGGACAGAAGATATGAAACTCCTGAACATGTCTCCATGGGAAAGCGTAACCGCCCAGATCAGCAGGAACGGAATTATCACCAGGTCAGCACTGGGAAGGACCTGGTTTCCCGGCAGGAGGGTCGATATATATACAGTGAGCGGTATTAATATAACTGAAAGTGCTATTACTGAAGGATGTCCCACCAACACTATGGAATCCAGCCCTATATAAATAGTCCTTTTAGTGAACCTGCGGCTTATCAGGTCCACCACGTCGTCTATTGCCGGCACCAGGCCCTTAAGAAGAAGGTTTACCGCACGGGGCAGAAGTATCATTATTATGGAAAGCCTGAGGCCGCTTAAGAGAGCATAAAGCATATCGGGACCAGTATTAAGCGACAGTGTCCGGAACCGGGTCAGGATACCGATGATAAAACCGAGTATAAAACCTGCTATCATCGGTTCTGAAAATATTCCCAGCCTTAACCTGATCTCTCCATAAAAAAGGTGGACTCTTTTAATAAAAGGAATCTTATTGAGTACTATATTGACCAGGTGGGCGAAAGGTGCCCAGCAGATAATATGGGCCTGGGTGATTGATATCCTTCTTATGCCGTAATAAGTCTCTATATGGTGGGCATATATATCTGCAAAGACAAAGGTTACTGCTGCAACTATTACCGAGATCAGTATGCCTATCCATGCTATGCCGGTTATGGAATAAATAACAGAACCGGCTATGAAAAAACTCCAGTACCCCCAGAGGTCCAGGTTTACCGTCCTTGTAAACCTGAATACCAGCATTACGATATTAAGTCCCAGGACCGCTAAAATGGAATAGAATATAATAGGTGAATTGAAGGCAATTATCTCTGTTACCATCCATCCGGCATCTATTACAGTATAATCCTTCTGTGAATTGATGAGAATGGTATTTACCAGGGGTTCAAAGAAATTTACGAATATAGTGACTAGCAGGGTCACTCCCAGCATCCCCAGGAACACAAAAACGCTGTTTTTGAGGTTCTTAAGGATATTCCTGGTAGCAAAAAGTCCCAGGATAAATAATATTGCCGGGATTATTATTACCGGTCCTATTTCTAAAAGGTATTCAAAAGCCCTGTAAGCAGAAGGCATAGATCCTGCCTGTTGTCGGTATTATATATCTTATGTAATATATCAGAATTTTTAATATTATTTAACAGATTATGGTAAAAACCGGTCTTGCCTTCCCTTAGCATCATCAAAAATACCATGTGAACTCCTATTTCCCTTTGGGGGGAGCCCATCTCCCCGAATAATACCGGCTTTTTAAGCACTGCAGCTGCCGCCCCGGGGATATTTACCATCTCTGTATCAGTGTGAGGCACTGCTATCTTATATTCCCCCAGATCAAGACCGGTGGGATAGGAGATCTCCCTTTCCACCAGGGCCTTATAGAACCCCCGTTTCACAATGCCTTTTTTGTAAAGCCTATCATGGAAAAGCCTGAAAAGCTGTTCCCGGCTGCTAACATCCGGATAATAGAAGAGATTTCCGGGATCTATTAAAATATCTGTCATCTACTGTATATAAAAGTTTTTGATGATATATTATACTATCAGCATAAATATATGAAGTCATGAATATAGATGAAAGATACAGAAAAATAGATCCGGGACTTCCTGAGCGGCTGGAGGGGAACCGGGAGACCCTGAAACAGGTTTATGATTCCTCCTTTTTGCAGTTAAAAAGACTTGACCTGGCTGGAGTCTCTGTAAACTGCGGTGCCGTCCTTGACAGGCAAGGCAGGCTTACCCTTAAGTATTTTCAGAGAGAAGTAGAAGCAGATATAGAAAAATCCAGACTCTATTATGCAGATTCAGGAGAGGAAACCGACCTGTTTACGGCTTCGATCATACTTCACTATATGATAACAGCTGACGGAGAACCTATCTCCGGAAGATGGATATCATACCGGGAACTGCCGGACGGGATGTTCTATTTCAGGACTATACCGGGGGTGCTGGAGCCCCTGCGGAATAAATTCGGTCCTTCATTTGCCTCATTTGCCGAAAAGGCCTCAGTATATGGAGGCGGGAGGAGCAGCAGTTTCAAGAATGGCATAATAACCAACCCATTCCCGTATCTTCCCCTGATGCTTATCCTGGAAGAAGGATCCGAGGAATTCGATCCGGAAATAAGGGTGCTGTTTGACAGCAGCGCCAGCCACTATATTAAAACGGATATTGCCAAAGTCCTGCTTGTAAATATAGTAAAACTTCTGGCAGGCTGAAAAAGCTTCTTGCAAATAATCAGCAGTATAGTATACTTCAATAAGAATCTGTTCACCCCATGAACAGTTGTGCAAGAGTAAGCGGAAGCATTTATGGATATTGAAAGAAAGAGATTCCTGTCCAAGATAGCCCGGCTGTATTACCTGGAAGGGCTTACCCAGCAGGATATAGCCAATAAATTAAGCATTTCCAGGACCAGGGTCTCCCGGTACCTCACCCTGGCCAGGAAGGAAAATATAGTAGAGATAAATATCAATCATCCGGCAGAGGACTTCTCCGATATGGAATATCATATCGAAAAGAAATACCACCTGAAAGAATGCATTATTGTCGATACTATGGAGAGCCGGGAAGCTGTCATAAAGTCCATGGGGGACAGTTTTAACAACCTGCTTTCGCGGCTCCTGGAAAACGGGAGTTATATTGGCATAGGCTGGGGAAGGTCCCTCAGGGAACTATCCGATCATATAAATATTATGGACTTTAAGGACATAAAGGTGGTGCCGATGATAGGCGGCCTGGGAAAGACCGGGACAGGAGTCCATACTAATTCAGTTGCCCAGAAGATAGCCGACAGGATGGGGGGAATAAGCTATATGATACATTCACCCGCGGTTATGGACAGCAGGGAAGTAAAAGAAATAATGGAAAAGGACAGTAATGTAAAAGAGATAATAGACATGTCCCGAAGGATAAGCACTGCCCTTATCGGGCTGAGCGATCTGGGAGACGATTCCACCCTCATAAAGACAGGAAGCTTTAACAGAAGGGATTTTAAGTACCTCAGGGACCTGGGAGTGGCAGGCGATGCCAACCTTATATTTATAGACAGCCAGGGCCGGCATGTGCCCAACAGGCTTGATGAAAGGATAGTA
>CAZDXU010000153.1:0-6672 GCA_964509585.1 uncultured Actinomycetota bacterium
GAGATGCAAGAATAAGGATAGGAGGTTAAGAATGGTCCCGTTATACTTTATTTCAAACCAGCCGTTTTCAGGAAAGAGCTCCATGTGCGTGGGAACAGGGAAGATCTTTACCGAAAGCGGGCTGAAAGTTGGATATATGAAGCCTGTGGGGACCCTGCCTACCAAAGTTGGTGGCATAACTACTGATGAGGATGCACAGTATGTCTCCAGTATCCTTGGATCAAAGGACAGACTTGAAGATATCTGTCCGGTTGTGCTTACCCAGCAGTACAGCAGGGAAGGCCTGAAAGACGATAAGTTCTCCAGGGGTTTCATAGAAAGAATAGGAAAATCATACGATAAGATACAGAAGGGCAAGGATATAGTAGTACTGGAAGGCGCCAAGAGCCTGGAAGACGGCTACTACCTTGGAATATCGGCGCTCAGGATATGCCAGAAACTGGGAGCCAGGACGGTTATGGTATTCAAGTATGATGCCGAGATGGTTGACGAGATACTTTTTTCCAGGGATATTTTAGGGGACAGTTTCGGCGGGATCATAATAAACTGGGTACCCAGGTCACAGATGGAATACCTGGAAGAACTGATAATACCTTATCTTAAAAAACATGGAATAGAGTTATTTGGTTATGTGGTAATGGACAAGATACTCTCGTCAGTCAGTGTCAGCGAGATGGCAGAACTTTTAGGAGGCCAGATAATCTGTGCCCGGGATAAGGCTGACAAACTGGTAGAGACCTTTATGGTGGGAGCCATGGGGCAGGAACAGGCGCTTAAGTTTTTCAGGAGGAAAGCAAACAAGGCAGTTATCACCGGCGGAGACAGGGCAGATGTACAGCTGGCAGCCCTGGAGACACAGACCAGATGTCTGATACTTACAGGTAATTTCCAGCCATCATCCGTAGTGCTGGGGAGGGCGGAAGAACTTGGTGTTCCCATGGTGCTGGTAAATTACGACACCCTTACAGCCGTTGAAAAAGCAGGGGAGATAATAGGTCATGTCAGGTTCCATGAAGTAAAGAAGATCGACAAGATAGTGGAAGTTGTCCGGGAATATATCGATACCGGGAAAATACTGGAAATGGCAAAAAAATAAATACCCTGTCCTGGAGTGAATGTGAATAAAGATATCAGCCCTGCCCCGATAGTGGTCGACGCCATGGGGGGAGACTTTGCTCCCGGCGAAGTGATCAGGGGAAGCATAGAAGCCCACAGGGAATTTGGCCTGGATATCATCCTGGTGGGGAATCGCAATCAAATAGAATCCTTTTCCAGGCAAAACCATCTTGATATATCGCCCTTTACCATAGAGGAGAGTAAGAGCATTGTGGAGATGGGCGAATCACCTTCCCGCGTGCTGAGGGAAAAAAAAGACTCATCGATTTATATAGGTCCAGCCCTGGTGGCGGATGGAAAGGGAGGGGCATTTCTTTCAGCCGGCAATACCGGAGCCGCCATGGCATGCTCGCTTCTTAATATAAAAAGGATAAAAGGGGTTGCCCGGCCGGCAATTGCAGCGGTGATACCTCTTCCCGGCTCCAGTTTCGTACTTGTGGATGCCGGCGCCAATGCAGACTGCAAGCCCCATAACCTGGTTCAGTTTGCAGTTATGGGCAAAGTGTTTTCCAGGGATATACTGAAAGTGAAAAACCCCAGGGTAGCGCTTCTGAATATTGGGGAAGAGGAAAAAAAAGGCAGCGAGCTGGCAGTAAAGGCCCATTATATGTTAAAGCAGTCAGGGGCCGTTGATTTTGTAGGCAATATCGAGGGCAGGGAGATATTCGAAGGAGCCGCCGATGTGGTGGTGACCGACGGGTTTACCGGCAATGTCCTGCTTAAGGCTATAGAGGGGCTTGCGGGCATGTTTTTCGGCCAGGTTAAACAGGCGCTTACCTCGTCACTGGTCTCGAAACTGGCAGCTTTGAGCCTAAAAGGACCGCTTAAGGCTATGAAGCATAGATTTGATTACGAGACTTATGGCGGAGCCCAGCTGCTGGGGCTGAATGCGCCTGTCATAATCTCTCACGGCAGCTCCAGGGCCAGGGCCATAAAAAATGCCATCAGGGTTGCCGGCGAGAGCCTGGAGACAGACCTGGTGGAAAAAATAAGAAAAGAGATCTCGGCTGAGAGCGGGATATAATTAAAACTTTTCTACAAAAAAATAGTCAAAAATAATGAAATTATATTTTTATTCACTATAATAAAGAAAAACCAAAAGCTAAAGGAGCAAGGTATGGAAAATTTTGACAAATTGAAAGAAATACTGGTAGATGTCCTGGGCGTAGAAGATGATAATGTAAAACCTGATAGTAAATTTGTTGAAGATCTTGGTGCCGATTCCCTGGACCTGGTGGAGCTTATTATGGCTTTTGAGGATAAGTTTGCTATTGAGATCAGCGACGAAGAAGCTGAAAAGATGGTCACAGTCAAGGACGTCCTTAATTATATAGATTTAAAAAAGTAATCCGTGACCTCAAACCGGATAAAGTCTTATCCGGTATTATTTTCACTTTTGCAAACCGGCTTGAATAGGCGGCGGAATAATATTAGATGGACAATGAAGGAGTCTTAAGAAGTAGGGTAAGGGACTGGCTGGGCGGACTTGATATCGAACCCCAGGACCTAAAAGTATATATACAGGCTCTTACGCACAGGTCTTTTGCCCGTCAAATAAATGTACAGTCGAGAGGCAATGAACAGCTGGAGTTTCTGGGAGACAGCGTACTTTCATTTATAATAACTTCATACCTTTTCACCAATTTCAGCCACTATGCCGAAGGAAGGCTTGCTAAGCTGCGGTCGATACTTGTCAGCAAAAAGACATTATCAAAGATAGCCCTGAGGATAAAGATAGACCAGCAGGTGCTTCTAAGCGAGAATGAGGAGTCCTGCAGGGGCAGGGAAAAGGAATCGATCCTTGCTGATACCATGGAGGCCTTTATAGGTGCGGTCTATCTGGACAGGGGGATAAAATTTGTGTCTTCCTGGATAATAAAGAGATATGAAGACAGGATAGACAGCATGATAAACACTCCCCAGATCTCTGACTATAAGACATATCTTCAGGAATCTGTCCAGGCTGATTATAATCAGCTGGTAAAATACAGGCTGCTGAAATCAGAAGGACCTGACCACGACAAGACCTTTCATTCGGTTGCAATTCTTGAAGGCAAGAAAATCGGCAGGGGAAAGGGCAGCAGCAAGAAGGAGTCGGAGCAGGAAGCCGCCAGGAATGCATTGATATCACTATATGATCTGGACCTATAATAATTTAGGATTTTAAAAATTGTATCTAAAAAATATAACTCTAAGGGGATTCAAGTCTTTCGGCTCCAGGAGCAGTCTTGACTTTGAACCGGGCATAAGCGTGGTAGTGGGGCCAAACGGCAGCGGAAAAAGCAATGTTGCTGACGGGATCTCATGGGTGCTGGGTGAGCAGAGCCCTAAATCACTCAGGGGAAATTCCATGGGTGATGTCATATTCCGAAGCAAAAAACAGGAAATGGGTATCGCCGAAGTATCTCTGCTGTTTGACAATAAGGATAAAATGCTGGATGTAGAATTCCGGGATGTCAAGATAACCAGGAGGGTATATTCAGCAGGGGGAAGCGATTATTTTATCAATTCCTCTCCCTGCAGGCTTATGGATATCCAGGAACTGGTAGCCGATGCCGGTATCGGCAGGGGCCTGCATGTGATCATCAACCAGGGCCAGGTAAACGAGATCACCATGCTTAAGCCTGTAGACAGGAAGCTGGTGATAGATGAAGTCCTGGGTATTTCCAAGCATAAGATCAGGAGGAAGAAGTCCATTTCCCGGCTTTCCAGGGTAAAAGATGATATTGCCAGGCTGGATGACCTGATGGATGAGATAAAGCGGACTATGGATCCCCTGGAGATAGAAGCAAAAAGGGCCAGGGAATATGCGGAGGCTGCCAATGAGCTGAAGAAGCAGGAGGTCTCGCTGTTTTTGTCCAGGATGTCCGTACTGAGCAGTTCCTGGGAAAAGCTGGAACAGGAGCATAATAAAGTCAGGGAACTGATAAAGGAGACAGGCGACAGGATACTGGAGACAGAGAAACAAAAGGGGGACCTTATAAGCAATATGGGTTCCCGGCAGGCCGAATATGAACGGTGGAGGACAAAGGTGGAAGCCTTTGACGGCGGACTTAACCGGCTGCAAAACAGCATCACCCTGGTAAACAGCAAGAAGAATGTATTTTCCACTCTTTATAATATGTTTGAACTGGAATTTAAAAGCGGAGATGCGCCTTATGAGACTGCCGCGGAAATGGCCCGCGAGAGGCAGAAAGAGATATTGGATCTTTCTTTTATGGGCAAGATGGTAAAAAGGTTTGCTGTATTAGAGGTGCAGTTCAGGGATTTTGTGGGCAGGATAAAAAAGGCACTCATCGGAAACAGCCGGCTAAGGCAGCTGGAAGATGAAGCAAATATACTGGCACAGGAGATAAAAGACATACTGGAAGAGCTGAGGGAAGGAAATGAGGCCCGGGGATCGGTAAAAGCAGAAAAGGCTTCCCGGGAAATATTGGAAAAGTTTGAGGAAGAAAAAAGAAGAAAACGGGCCAGGGCAGAAAAGATGGAGGAGTTAAAGAGGCTATGCAGCCTCAACCTTGACCGCAGTGAAAAGATAATAGGCATGCTCCACGGGCTGAAACTGGCATCAGAGAAGATACAGAAGAGGCTTTACCCCGAATTTGACCGGCAGAAGCGCCTGATCTCGGGAAGCCAGGCTGATGTTGAGAAGCTTAACAGTGAAATAAACAGGCTGAGGGTAGAGGCAAATAGCCTGGACAATGAACTGTACAAGATAGATCTCAGGCGCGAACAGGTCAGAGACAGGGTAAAGGACATAACTTCTTCAATAGTGGATGACTATAATATGTCTGTCGAATACGCCTCCAAAAATTTTAAACCTGCCGAAGACGAAGGTGCAGCTGAAACGGCGGTAAAAAAGCTTAAGGATAGGGTCCGCAGCTATGGCAATGTCAATCCTAATGCTGCCATAGAATTTGCCAAAATAAAGAAAAGATATGATTTCCTGGATATACAGAGGAAGGATCTTGCAGACAGCAGGCAGAAGCTGGAAACACTTATAAAGGAGATAAACCAGAAGATCAGCACTATATTTTTGGAGAAATTTGAGATGATAAACCAGAATTTCCAGAAATACTTCAAAGCGCTTTTTCCCATGGGAGAGGGAGAGCTGATCCTGGAAAAATACAGAAATGATGGAGGAGGGGAAGAAGAACTGGGTGTGGACCTTAAGGTAGATATCGGAAATAACAAGCTGGTCTCCCTCACGCTATTAAGCGGAGGCGAGAAATCCCTGGTCTCCCTGGCCTTTCTGTTCTCAGTGTTTTCCATAAACCTTTCGCCATTCTATATATTTGATGAAGCTGATGCTGCCCTTGATGATGCAAATATTGATAAGTTCCAGAACCTGGTAAAACATTTTGCCAAAAAACAGCAGATCATAATAATAACCCACCAGAAAAAAACCATGGAGATAGCAGACACCATATATGGCGTTACCATGCAGTCTGACGGGATATCCAAAGTTGTGTCAGAGAAGATTGAAAACGGTAAAAAGACTGCCGCAGCCGAAAAATGAAAAAAATATTTAAAAACCTTAATTCGATCTGGAACCGGTTCAAGAAAACCGGAGATGAACTCTGGGACCAGATGGAAGAGGAACTGGTAGCCGGAGATGTGAGCATAAATACTGCCGGCAGGATAATAAACAGCCTCAGGGACAGGGCTTATAAGGAAAATATAAACGGTTTGGAGGATATCAGGAAAATACTGAAGCAGGAGATCATGGATATACTTGATGCCGGCAGCAGCACCAGTCTTTCAGTCCCCCCGGAACCGCCGGCGGTATACATGGTGGTGGGTGTAAACGGTGTGGGCAAGACCTCGGCCATTGCCAAACTGGCCAATATGTTTAATAAACAGGGCAGCAAAGTAATGCTGGCTGCTGCCGACACCTACCGCGCGGCTGCCGTGGAACAGCTGGGGCATTTTGCCGACATGCTGGGCATAGATATGATAAATCACCAGAGGAATGCAGACCCCGGGGCCGTAGTCTACGATACCCTTGCCAGCGCAATTGCCAGAAATGCCGATATTGTGATAATCGATACTGCCGGGAGGATGCAGACATCATATAACCTGATGCAGGAGCTTAAGAAAATAAAGAAAGTGGTAAACAAGAAGCTGGGGAGGTTTCCTGATGAGGTTCTTCTTGCCATAGACGCCACTACCGGACAGAATGCCCGCAGCCAGGCCCAGATATTCTCTGGATCCATGGACGTGACCGGGATAATACTTACCAAGACTGACGGTACTTCCAGGGGCGGAATAGTGCTGACCATAAAGAATGACCTGGATATACCGGTAAAGATCATAACAAAAGGCGAGAAGATCGATGATATAGAGTATTTCGACCCGGAGGCATTTACGGAGAACATGGTATTATGAGACCGGGTTTTTTTAATATAATACGGTTACTTTGACAGCCGGAAACGGAGACACATGTTTGAACAGCTTACTTCAAAATTCGAAGACCTTTTTTACAGGATAAGGAATAAGGGAAAACTGAGCCCCGGCGACCTTGATAAGGCATTAAGGGAGATAAAACTGGCGCTC
>CAZDXU010000154.1:0-1754 GCA_964509585.1 uncultured Actinomycetota bacterium
TGCAACATATCTTAATTTTCTTGGTGATATCCTTATAAACTTTTCAATCGCCCTGGCTTCCAACTGCTGCCTCCTGTTAACCTGCTTATCCATTTTAATTTATCCTTATGATCCTAGCTCTTGACCTTTGCCGCGCTCTCGCTCCTGCCCTTGAATGTATGCGGCCTTATAGACCTGGTAGGCGCAAATTCACCAAGTTTATGCCCCACCATCGATTCAGAGATAAATACGGGTACATGCCTCCTGCCGTCATGGACAGCAATGGTGTGCCCCACCATCTCCGGGAATATTGTTGAAGCCCTGGACCATGTCCTTAATATCTTCTTTTCTCCGGCTTCATTCATCCTGTTGATCTTTGCAAGAAGCTTTTCTTCTACAAAAGGTCCTTTTTTTAAAGACCTTGACATATATTCCTCCTCTGGTATTTCCCTTACTTATTTCTTCTTCTAACTATATATTTATCAGTATTGTTTTTCTTCTTCCTGGTCCTGTAGCCAAGAGTGGGTTTACCCCACGGCGTCACCGGGTCCCGGCCTGAACTTTTATTCTTGCCCTCGCCGCCCCCATGCGGATGGTCTATGGGGTTCATGGCCGTTCCCCTGACGGTGGGCCTGATGCCAAGCCATCTTTTCCTGCCTGCTTTCCCCAGATCTATTATCTCATGGCTGGTATTCCCTATCTGCCCTATGGTAGCCCTGCACTTCATACTTACCAGTCTTACCTCGCCGGAAGGAAGCTTGATATTGGCATACTCGCCTTCTTTTGCTAAGAGCTGGGCATATCCCCCGGCTGACCTGGCCATCTCCCCGCCTTTTCCTGGCTTTAGCTCTATATTATGTATAATGGTGCCCACAGGGATATTAGCTATGGGAAGGCAGTTGCCTGCCTTTATATCTGCTTTTTCGCCGGACATCACTTCATCCCCCACTTTTAATTTCAGGGGCGCGATTATATACCTTTTTTCACCATCAGCATAATTTAAAAGAGCTATCCTGGCGCTGCGGTTGGGATCATATTCTAGATGAGCCACCTTTGCCGGGATATTATCCTTCAGCCTTTTAAAATCTATTTCACGGTATAATCTCTTATGGCCGCCTCCGGAGTGCCTGCGGGTTATCCTTCCCTGGGCATTACGGCCTGCTCTACTATTCAGGGAACTGGTAAGTGACTTCTCCGGTCTTTTTTTAGACAGGCTGGAAAAATCCGCTACCGATGCGAATCTCCGTCCCGGAGTAGTAGGTTTATATTTCTTAATAGCCAATTTTATTCCTCCAAACTAGGTGCCTTCATCAGACAGCCTCAAAGAAATCTATCTTATCTTTTTTACTAAGGGTGACCACTGCTTTTTTTCTCCTGGAATTCCGTCCTATTGACCTTCCCAGCCTTTTGGGCTTGGACTTGATGCTGCTGGTGCTGATATTGACAACTTTTACACCAAATATCTCTTCAATAGCGCTTTTTATCTGGCTTTTTGTTGCTCTCAGGTCTACAAAGAAGGAATATCTCTTATCCTGCACACCGGCATAACTCTTCTCGGAAACAACAGGGCCTATTATGATATCTCTAGGATTTGGACTTGCCATCTGCCATCCTCTCCATCAATTCATTTAGTGATTTTTTGGTAAAGACCACATATTCTGCAAACACCAGGTAATATGTATTGAGTCCCTTTACGCTTTCCACTATTACATTATTAATATTCCTGAAAGACCTGGCGTCATCATCATTTATATCGCTTGTCACTACCAGGACCC
>CAZDXU010000155.1:0-7454 GCA_964509585.1 uncultured Actinomycetota bacterium
AATAGAATTTTCTTTCCCGAACAATTGACACCGGGCTGTTTTTGCTTATTTTGAGGATTTTTTGGCGGTTTTTGTTTCTGGCTTCTCTTCCTCAAAACCCAGTTTCACTTTTATGGCATGATCTATTTCTGAAGCTATCTTTTCATTCTGGATCAAAAACATCTTTGCATTCTCCCTGCCCTGTCCTATCCTTTCTTCATTATATGAATACCAGGAACCGCTCTTCTCTATTATACCGTATTCTTCACCCACATCTATTATGCTGCCTTCCCGGGAGATGCCCTTGCCGTACATTATATCGAATTCCGCCTTTTTAAAGGGAGGGGCTACCTTGTTCTTTGCCACTTTTACCCTTACCCTGTTGCCTATCATCTCGGTCCCCTTTTTTATAGAATCTATTCTCCTGATGTCCAGCCTCACCGAGGCATAGAACTTAAGAGCCCTTCCCCCGGGTGTTACCTCGGGATTGCCGAACATCACTCCTATTTTTTCCCTGAGCTGGTTTATAAAGATTACAGAGGTCCTGGTCCTGCTTACCACTCCCGTAAGCTTCCTCAGGGCTTTGGACATAAGCCTGGCCTGGAGACCTACGTGTGTATCCCCTATCTCCCCCTCAAGCTCTGCCCTGGGCACCAGGGCAGCAACAGAGTCTATTACGATCACGTCCAGGGCCCCGCTCTTTAGCAGTATCTCTGCTATCTCCAGCGCCTGTTCACCGTTATCAGGCTGTGAAAGGAGGAGTTCTTCCACATTGACGCCGATATTCCTGGCATAAGCCGGGTCCAGTGCATGTTCAGCATCAATAAATGCAGCAATACCTCCAGCTTTCTGGGCATTGGCTACCACATGCAGGGCCAGGGTAGTCTTGCCTGATGCCTCAGGACCATATATCTCTGTGACTCTTCCCCGGGGAATACCTCCTACTCCCAGGGCGCTGTCCAGTTCCAGCGAGCTTGTTGATATGGTCTTTATTTTCTGAATGGCGCCGGTACCCAGTTTCATTATGGCTCCCGTGCCAAACTGTCTCTCTATCTGGGAAACCGTGTTCTCTATTATTTTTTCTCTTTCCATCAAAAACCTCCAGGCGGTATAATTTGTATATCAGCACAATTGCATATATTATAGCATATTAAACTGGTCTATTGAAGAGCATGCCGGCAGGCCGGCTGCGTGACCGGTCTGATCTATTTTAAAACAAATCTCTCAATAATAATATATCTGGCTCCCTGCCTTTCCAGGATACTTTCATAAACCGACACATGTCCGATCCTGTATGTCTTTTCATTGCAAGAAAACGGCAGCCCGGTTACAGCAGTTACATCAATAGGCTTTTTTATGCGGGCGGCAGTTATATGCGGGTGAAACCGTCTTTTTTCTTTTTCCAGGCCATATAAGTTAAGACTCTTTTCAAGTGAATCGAATATGCCTGATAAGGCTTCACTTCCTTTTTTAATACCCAAAAAGACAATACTTGCCTTTTTTGTATGGGGAAATGCATCTAAATGTCTTTCAACTGTATATTCTAAGCTTTCATGGCCGTAAACAGCTTCGCCGGTTATCCTTTTTATTTCCTCAATCATCCGGTCTCCGGCATATCCAATAAACTTCAGGGTTATATGAAGGTTTTCTGGAGGTATTATCCTGATATTTTCATGATCTGGGAATGCCCTGGATGTATGGTCATATATGTCTTGCTTCAGGTCTTTGCTGATCCCGGCCGCAATAAATACCCTCCTGGCCATGAGATCATCTTTCCTTTCCTTTTATTGCATTCCTTAACTCATTCAGTACAAACTGGGTAGTCCTGAACTTTATCTCAGTCCTGTTTCCCAGGAATTTTTTCTCAAACACGCGGCTGTACCCAGAGGGCCCCTTTATGCAGCAGAAGACCTGGCCCAGGTTATCGCCCTTATAGTCCGGGCCTGCATAACCGGTAACCGCCAGCGAATAATCAGTTTTAAAAAGTGCCCTTACGTTTTCCGCCATGGCAGCGCAGACCTCGCTGCTTACAGCCCCCTTTGACTTTATTATTTCTGGATCTATGCCCAGGACCTTTACTTTAGCGGATTCGGCATAGGATACCACCGATCCACTGAAAAAACCTGAGCTTCCCGGCGTATCAGTTATTATGCTTGATATAAGCCCGCCGGTTATGGACTCTGCAGCTGAAATAGTAACCGGTCTCCCTGCTTTCTCTACGGCAGCCTTCAGGTTGTCAGATATAAGCGAATTACCCCTTCCATACACATAACTTCCCAGCCTGCGGCTTATCTTTTCTTCATATTCCTTAAGCCTGTCCCTGACAGCGCCGCTTGCCGGAGACCTCTCTACCAGGATAATCTTTATAAGGCCCGGGGTAGCGGTAATGCCTATATCTATGGAATCGTTTTTAGCTTCCCATACCAGGTCCTTTATCCTTTCCTCGATCTCGGTCTCGCTTATATCAGTTGTAAGAAGGGTGCTTTTCCTTATTTTAGTACCACTGGCTTTTCCTGCCTCAGAAGCATAAAGCCCCTCCAAAAATGGCATTATATCTTCCACGAACATGCTCCGCATCTCTTTAGGGACCCCGGGTATGCTGAAAAGATGACTGTCATGGCCCAGGTCTGCCCTGAAACCGGATGCACTGCCGATCCTGGGTATTATGGGAACAGCGCCCAGGGGGATGTAGGACTGCCTCAGGAGACGCTTATTGATCTCCCTGGTCCTTTTGCTGCGGATAAACTTCAGGCTGGAGGGATCCAGTTCCCTGATCCGCACCAGTTTTTTCCCTATGGCCCGGGCAACTGCAGTCCTGGTAACATCATCGTCGGTGGGACCAAGCCCTCCCGATATTATGACTATTCTGCTGTATTCAATACCGCTTTTGACTGCATTTATTATTTCTTCCATACTGTCGGGAACGGTAAACATATAATTGCACTCTATTCCCAGTTCGGAAAGCTTTTCGGCAATAAATGCAGAATTACTGTCGCTGATAAGACCCAGGCTTAACTCGGTACCTATAGATATTATGGAACACTTCATCTGTATTATTCCTGCTGCTTAAGAATGTCTGCCAGTTCATCTTTTGATATTAATATCTCACGGGGTTTGCTGCCCTCAAACGCCCCTATATAGCCGCTGTTTTCGAGCTGGTCGATTATCCTGGCGGCCCGCGAATACCCCACCTTCAGCCTTCTCTGCAGAAGGGAAGCTGAGGCATGTCCGAAATCTACTACTACTTTAAGGGCTTCGAAGAAAAACTCATCCTTATCGAAGTTCTTTTTGCCGGCCTGGCTGATCTTTTTGGAAATATCTACATTGTATTCCGGTTCTTTCTCTCCTTTTATATAGCCGGTCACCATCTCTATTTCATGGGAAGTCACAAAGCAGCCCTGGATCCTTTCCGGTTTGTTCAGGTAGTATGGCAAATAGAGCATATCTCCCCTTCCGATAAGCTTATCGGCCCCGGAACAGTCAAGTATAACCCTGGAATCGACATTTGAACTTACCATAAAAGCTATCCTGGAAGGCACATTGGCTTTTATTAGGCCGGTTATGACATTTACTGAAGGCCTCTGGGTGGCGATCACCAGGTGCATCCCCACAGCCCTTCCCATCTGGGCAATCCGGCAGATGCTGTCTTCGACTTCTGAAGCAGCTACCATCATGAGATCCGCCAGTTCATCCAGGAATAGTATTATGTATGGAAGGGGTTTGAAATCCTCATCATCATTGGAACTCTTTTTGGCATCTGTATTATACTCCAGGAGGGATTTGTAGTTTTTCTCCACCAGTACCCGGAACCTTTTTTCCATTTCTTCCACCGCCCACTGAAGCGCGGAGGCAGCCTTTTTGGGATTTATAACCACTGGCGAAAGCAGGTGAGGTATTCCATTATATATGCTCAGCTCTACCATCTTGGGATCGATCATTATAAACTTGGCCTGGCTGGGTTTTACCTTCATTAGCAGGGATATTATTATGCTGTTAAGGCAGGAGCTCTTTCCCGAATTGGTAGCCCCCGCAATAAGCACATGGGGCATCTGCGGTATATTCATATAAACAGTATCGCCTGAAAGATTCTTTCCCAGGGGTACATTCAGCAGTTCATCCGATAGTTCCTTGTCATCGAGTGAAAACACGTCACCCAGGGTGACTATGCTCCTTAGCTGGTTAGGCACTTCCAGGCCTATTGCCGATTTACCCGGTATGGGGGCCAGTATCCTCAGGTCCGCAGAACCGAGAGCTACACAGAAATCATCCTCCAGGCTGAACAGCCGTTTTACTTTTACTCCGGGAGACAGGCTTATCTCATACATAGTAACGGAAGGACCTCTTACAACCCGGTCTATCCTGGCTGGCAGGTTGAAATCCTTAAACACCTGGTTAAGGATGGATACCCTTTCCTTTATGCTTTTCTTATACAGGCTGGAAGAGACATTCTTTGATTTTTTTAGCAGGTTGGCTGGAGGAGTCCTGTAGTTCTCGTCTTCGCCCTCCTCTTTCATTATTGGCATCTTCAGCTGTTCCCTGACATTCCTGTCGCCTGCCTGGCTAAGGGCTCTAGACCTGCCCAGGCCGTCTATAAGTTCCGGCTCCCTGGCAGATTCTATGCTCCTTCCGGATACTACGGTCCCGGCCGGCATCTTTTTTTCCTCCCCGCTTTTTTCTGCAGGCCCTGCCTTTCTTGCTGCCGGGATCTTTTTGTCTTTATCCCTGTCTTTTCCAAAGACTTCGGAAAATATCCTGAAATCAATATTTTTAAAAAATACACCCATCTTTCTGCCCAGGTCCATAATAGATACCCTGGTAAGGATCATCATTGAGATTATTATAAGGACTGCCAGTATTGTAATGGAGCCTGCCCTCCCGAACAGCCGGGACAGCCCATAAAAGACCCCGGCTCCGGTAATGCCGCCCCGCGTGCTTATTATAACGCTGTCAAATATGGCGGAATAATTAATATTGCCTGATACTATTCCGGCCAGGGACAAAAAAAGCAGCAGGAACCCGGACCCGAACCTCAATGAAAGCCTCTTCTTGTTCCTTATAAAAAAGCTGATCCCCCAGGCCAGAAGCAGGAAAGGGATTATATATTTACCTATCCCGAATACATATGAAAGAAACTCATTTATCCTCAGATTGACATAACCGCTGTCACCTGGCAGTAATACACTTATTCCCATAAGCAAGGCTGCCATTATTATGAGTATGGCATATATTTCCGTTTTCTTCCCAGGTTCAGTCTTCCTTTTCTTCCGGCTGGCGGCGCTATCGCCGGTCCTGGAAGAATTTTTTGATCTTGGCCTGGTCTTGCTGTTTTTCCTTGCCATATTTTGCTTATTGTAAACCCTGGTCAATTACCGATCATTACATTAAGTGATATTATAGGCCTAATCCTGGCTTTTTTAAAAATAAATTTTTCCAGTCTGTCAGTTACATAGTCCTCAATCCGGTTCTTTCCAAGAATATTGTTCTCAAAACATTGTTTGAGAGCATCTTTTATTACTTTTTTGCCTTCCTTCAGGATAGTTTCCAGGTTATCTATAAAGATTATGCCCTTCATAGTAAATTCGGGATCTATTATAACTTTTCTTTTTTGCAGATCTATGCCCAGCGAAACAAAGATGATGCCGTTATTTGACAGGACTTTCCTGTCCCTCAGCACCATATCTTCGATATTTCCCATACCGATCCCGTCTACATAGACATTTTTGGGCTTTATATTTCCGGAAAGCCGGCAAACATCCACATTCATCTTCACTATGTCGCCATTCTGTATATTCAGTGTATTGTCAGCAGGGATACCCATCGATATTGCTATCTGGGAGTTCTGTATCTTGTGCTTATTTTCTCCGTGTATGGGTATAAAGTATTTTGGTTTTGCCAGGCTTATCATCATCTTTATCTCCTCCTGGGCAGCATGCCCGGAAACATGGACGCCGGCAATAGATTCATAAAAGACCTCTGCCCCCTGCTTCAGGAGCATATTTATGGTACTGGAAATAGCTTTTTCATTTCCCGGTATGGGTGAAGCCGATATGATAACCATATCACCGGTCATTATGCTGACCCGCCTGTGTTCTCCCAGGGCCATCCGCTTCAGGGCGGAAAGAGGTTCACCCTGGCTCCCGGTGGATAATATCACTATCTTATTAATGGGAAGATCATCGATATTGTTTATGGGGATGACTACATTCTCAGGGACTTTCAAATACCCCAGTTCACTGGAGATCTTTATGGTCTTAAGCATGGATTTTCCACAAATGGCTACTTTTTTGTCCATTTTTGCCGAGACATCAAGCACCTGCTGTATCCTGTGTATATGTGATGAGAAAGTGGCTACTATGATCCTCTTTGAGGCATGGTCAAATTTATCCCTCAGGGTCCTTCCCACATCCCTTTCGGGGAGAGTGTACCCTTCCTCCTCGGCATTAGTACTGTCGCAGAGCAGGGCCAGGACGCCTTCTTCGCCTACCCTGGAGATCTTATTTATTTCGGTATGGACTCCGTCTATGGGGTAATGGTCTATTTTGAAATCGCCTGAATGTATTATAGTGCCGATATCTGTCCTGATAATAAGTCCCACCCCGTCGGGTATGCTGTGGTTAACCCGGAAAAATTCTATAAGCATGCCTCCTATGTTAATGGTCTTATCCGTGTTTATCTCATTATATTCTATACTTTCCGAACCGGCGACTCCGTTAAGTTTGCTTTTTGCCAGCCCCAGGGTGAGTCTTGTCCCGTAAAGAGGGGCTTTTATCTTCTTAAACAAAAAAGGCAAAGCCCCTATATGGTCCTCATGCCCATGGGTAAGTATTACAGCCTTGAGCTTATTTGCATTTTTAAGCACATATGAAAAATCAGGTATCAGGAAATCAATACCGGGAGTTTCCTCGTCTGGAAACATAAGCCCGCAATCTATGATGATCATCTGGTTGGCTTTCTCTATGACCATCATGTTTTTTCCAATACCGCTTACCCCTCCCAGGGGTATTAGTTTGATGCTATGTCTTTTTGCCATATTTTATTGTTTTTTGCTCTCCTTATCAAAATAACAGGATGTATATATTATTATTTGAATTCGATCAGGCGGTCCAGGCCGAAAGCATAACCGTCTATTTTCTCAATATTTCTTACAGCCAATATCACGCCAGGATAGAATGAGGCCCTGTCCATACTATCATGCCTTATTGAGAGTGTCTGTCCCCTGGCGCCGAATAACACTTCCTGATGGGCTACCAGTCCCGGAAGCCTTATGCTGTGTATATGAAGGTCCCCGGCAAAACCGCCCCTGCTGCCTTCTATGTTCTCCTTCTCACCGCTTTTAAGCCTTTCAGTGTTAAATGACCTATTCTTTGCTATGCCGGCTGCCGTGGCCAGGGATGTCCCTGAAGGCGCATCCTTCTTGCCGTCATGATGCATCTCTATGATCTCGCAATTATCAAAATACCCGGCTATCATCCCTG
>CAZDXU010000156.1:0-3271 GCA_964509585.1 uncultured Actinomycetota bacterium
CGAACTCTACATTAGTATTTCTGGGGAAAAGATCATGCTTTTCCAGCAGCGGCCCCCAGATATCTATCGGTATCGACTGCAGATCTTCATGATCATCCAGGAATATCACACAGTGGGGATTTCCCATAGATATGCAGTTAATATTGAACACCCTGTTTTCAACCTGCAGCTTATGATTAAAGGTCTGCTCCCTGCCAAGGTTTACAGGTATCTGCTCCGGGTCGAATACGGGGGGTCCCATATCAACACATATATTCCCGGGCAGGCCGCCTGCTATATTAAGGTCTACGGTCTTTGATCCGGCCATGGTATCGATTTTTAGGGAATTTTTTCGGCTCAGGCTCCTGTCAAATATAAAGGCTGCCATACACCTTATGCCGTTGCCGCACATCTCTGCCCTGGTTCCGTCCATATTATAGTAATCCATATAGAAGTCATGGTCTACGGAATCCTTCACCAGGATGAGTCCGTCAGCGCCTATGCCGAAGTGCCTGTCGCATATATGCCTTATTTTTCCCTCTTCCAGGGACAGAGACCTGCCGATGGCATCTATTATAACAAAATCATTTCCCTGGCCGTGATATTTTGAGAACTCTATCTTTCCCATATTCCTGGTCCTGTCCAATGATCATTAATGATTCTTTTATTAAATCAGATATATTATCATAATTGTCTACACTGAGCCAGTTGATTCTGTCATCATGCCTGAACCAGGTCATCTGCTTTTTGGCAAGCCTCCTGGAATTGGTCTTCACCTGTCTTTTGCATTCTTCCAGCGATATCCTGTGCTCCAGGAAACCCAGGACCTCTTTATAACCGACAGCCTGGACCAGGCTCTGACACTTACCATATCCTCTGCCAACCAGGCTTTTGACCTCATCTACAAGTCCTTTTTCAAACATATTGTCTACCCTCTCCTCTATGATCCGGTAAAGCGATGACCTTTCCCTTTTTAAACCGATCATTACCGCATTATACCGTGCCTGCCTTTTCCATGATCGCTGGAAATCTGAATAGGGGCTTCCGGCTGCCTCATATACCTCCAGGGCTCTGAGTATCCTTCTTTTATCGTTTTTACTTATCTTTGCCGCATAGGCCCCGTCGATCTCTTTAAGCTTCTCATAATATTTTTTGGTGCCTTCCTTTTCCATGTCTTCTTCTATTTTAGCCCTGAAACCGCTGTTTTTACCTGGACTTTCATCTATCCCGTCAAGGACCGCTTTTATATACATACCCGACCCTCCTACCAGCAGCGGGACCTTTCCCGCGTCCAGGAAATCTTCTTTCAATATCTTTTCAGCCCTGTCCCTGAATTCCCGTACTGTAAACTCATGGTCCGGCTCAAAAAGGTCTATCATGAACTGCCTTACTCCGTATTTGCCTGAATCAGCTTTGCCGGTGCCGATATCCATTCCCCTGTAAACCTGCATGGAATCTGCAGATATTATTCCTGTATCAAATAAACGGGCTATCTCAATACCCAGCCCTGTCTTGCCTATACCGGTGGGACCGCAGATGACAATAACCTTTTTCCTTTCGGCCAGGTCTTCTTTCAGCCTCCTGACGCCGGCGGGGCCAGGAGAGTCCTTGATTTGTTTATTTTCCTTCAATTGTACCCCTGACATAGAAGGACCTTGTCTCGTCTATTTTTACATCTATTATGGAACCGATAAGATTGCTTTTGCCCTTAAATATCACTACAGTATTATTTTCCATCCTTCCCCGCAGGAAATCTTTGTTTTTTGGACTAATACCTTCTACCAGCACTTTAACCTTTTTGCCGGCATGGCTGCTGTTTTTCTGAAATGATATATTTTTTTGCAGCTCTGTTAGTTCTTCAAACCATTTTTTCTTTTCCCGGGCCGGTACATTATCTTCCATCCCTGCTGCCGATGTCCCCTGCCGGGGCGAGTACATAAAGGTAAAAGCCCTGTCAAACCTGGCGCGCTTCACTATATCCAGGGTATCATCAAAATCCTTTTTTTCCTCACCGGGGAAACCGACTATTATATCCGTGCTTATAGAACAGTCCTGTATATTGTTGTAGATGTCCTCAATAATCCCCATATACCTGTCCCCTGTATATCCACGGTTCATTTTTTTCAGTATCCGGTCAGAACCCGCCTGGAGAGGAAGGTGTATATGGTTCATGATATTATCCCTTTCCCCTATTGTCTTTATGAGCGACAGGGAGATATCTTTGGGGTGGGAAGTCATAAACCGTATCCTTTTAAGTCCCTCTATACATGATACCCTCTGCAGGAGATATGAAAAATCCATACCCTCCCCCAGGTCACTGCCGTAGGAATTCACATTCTGCCCCAGAAGCGTCACCTGGATAATACCTTCTGAGACCATGCTATTGACAGCAGATATTATATTATCCGGGTCAATGGAAATCTCGCGCCCCCTTACATAAGGCACTATACAGTAAGAACAGAAATTATTGCATCCTATGCTGACAGGGACGAGGGCCCGGTAAGGATCCTGCCGTCTGGATTCATCCAGCCTGCAGTCAAGACCTTCGTCGGCTACGGAACAAATAATGCTTTTTTCTTCAGTTCTCCTGTCTATCAGGTCCGGGAGCCGCGATATATTGCGGGTGCCAAATACTATGTCCACAAAAGGAAATCTTTGTTGTAACTTTCCAGCCAGGCTCTGTGCTGTGCAGCCTCCCACACAGATGATCCTTGAATCATTTTTATCCCCAAACCTGCTTTTAAGGCTTCCCAGGTGGCCGTATAGGCGGTTTTGGGCCTTTTCCCGGACAGCACAGGTATTTATTACTATGATATCTGATTCATCGATATCATCTGTCTTTTCATATCCCTTTTTTTCAAGATAGTAAAGGATCCTTTCAGAATCATATTCATTCATCTGGCATCCGAATGTCTCGATATATGCTTTCATGATCTATAGACTATGGTCCTATGATTGCTGGTGTCGGTTTTTAAGACCAGTACGCAGTCCCGGCCTTTACCTGGATTCGATGGTAAGGACCATGGCAGTTTTTACCTCGCCGTTTACCTCTATGTCCTTAAAAAACGGTATACATACCAGTTCCTGTCCGGTTGGGGCAATAAAACCCCTGGCAATAGCAATACCCTTTACAGCCTGGTTCAGGGCTCCTGCCCCGATTGTCTGCACCTGTACCTTTTTTTCTGTCCTTATTATCCCGGCAATGGCGCCTGCTACTGAATTTGGTTTTGAGTTGGAAGAGACTTTTAACAGTTTTACTTCATTTTCCATGATATTACTACTATATTGTTAT
>CAZDXU010000157.1:0-1792 GCA_964509585.1 uncultured Actinomycetota bacterium
GTAGGGATCAGTTGCAATTATGGCTCCCTTATCAAGGGTCCCGGGATAATCCCTGACTATGGGATCATATGCCCTGACTTCCGCTCCCAGCTCCAGGAACTTGTTTATGACGGTTATGGACGGTGCTTCCCTGGTATCATCAGTATTGGGTTTGAAAGATATGCCCAGGACTCCGATAACCTTGTCCTCTATTATGCCCAGCAGGTCCACGGCTTTCTGTACTATCTTGAACCTCTGCTGGTTGTTTACCTGTATCACGGCATTAAGTATGCTGGCAGGTGAACCGTATTCCTCGGCAGTATAGGAAAGGGCCCTCACATCCTTGGGAAAGCATGAGCCTCCCCAGCCTATGCCGGCTTTCATGAACCGGGAGCCTATCCTCTCGTCCAGGCCCATCCCGTATGTGACATCCAGTATATTGGCGCCTATCCTCTCGCAGATATTTGCTACTTCGTTTACGAATGATATCTTGGTCGCCAGGAAGGCATTGGAGGCATATTTTATAAGCTCGGAGCTGGTGGAGTCAGTTATGAGGATGGGAACTTCTTTTTTCCTGTGGCTGTTTCCCCTGGCATAGTCAAAGTCCTGCCTTACAATAGGCTCATAAAGCTCTTTCATCATCTCTATAGCTTTTTTACTGCCGGAACCTATTACAATCCTTTCCGGGAAGAAGGCATCCTTTACCGCTTCGCCTTCCTTGAGGAATTCGGGATTGGAGACGATATCGAATTCATGATGGTTGTCCTGGTTCTCCTTTATTATCTTGGCTATCCTCTTTGCAGTGCCTATGGGTACAGTGCTCTTATTAAGTATTATCTTGTAGCCGTTAAGCGACTTCCCTATCATCCTGGCCACATCGTCTATGGCTTTAAGGTCAGGTTTTCCCGAGGGAAGGGGCGGGGTGCCCACGCAGATAAATATTATATCGCTGTTGGCTACACCCGAGGATGTGTCAGCATCGAATACCAGGCTCTTCTTTTTTAAATTGCTTTTTACCAGCTCTTCCAGGCCCTCTTCAAATATGGGGATCTTTCCCTGCATCAGGGATGATATCTTGGACTCATCCTTGTCTACACATATTACATCATGGCCTACCTCGGCCAGGCACACACCGGTAACCAGGCCTACATAACCGGTTCCTATGACGCAGACTTTCATATACCTCTTTCTCCAATCATCTCCACGATCTTTTATCAACAAATACTGCTTAGTATGATATCAGGCATGTATTTATAAAGACACAAATATCTTTTAAAAAAACTCTATCCGACATGCCCCCGGGCAATGAGTTCTTCAATTTCTTCCCAATCATCTATCTCTTCTTCGGCAGCTACGATCCTTTTCACTATGTCCTCTATATTTTCTTTATTTTTTCCCTTATAGTCCATGATTATTTTTGTTTAATTCCCAACATTCCTCATATATTTTTTTAGAATATTGTAAAAGTTTTCCCTGGTACCGGCAAGGATAACTACGATTGTCTGGTCATTATCTTCTTCCAGGGTATATGCGACTTCATAATTGGTTTTATTATAATAGAAATCACAAAAATATATACCTGAAAGATATCCTTTCTTTGGCTCCCCGCAAAAAGGATCGATAATAATATTGTCAATGATCTCCTGGAATCTTGACCTAAGTGTCCTGTCCTTTATCTTTTTTATAAAGCGGGCAGCCGGCGGCAGGATGATCGATCTGTTCATTTATCTTTCCCGGCACCAAAAACATCTTCATACGTGGCAAATGGGGCTTTACCCTGAGAGGCAAGACCTGCTTCTTTTAGAAGTTCCTT